>CALLYK010000330.1 GCA_937858365.1 uncultured Isosphaeraceae bacterium
CGCTGGTCGCGTACAGGAACTTGCGGTTGGGCGAGAGGGCCAGAAAGAAGGGATTCTTGACCGAGGTCGTCCGCGTCAGCGGCGCCAGCCTGCCGTCGCTGTCGCTGAACTCGTAGGCCTGGATGCCGCCGCGGTCGTCGTGCAGCGTGACCGCAATCTGTTGCCTCGCGTCGGCCCCGTTCAAGACGATGGAGGCGGGAGAGACCACCAAGCGCGGCGGTCCTTGCGCGAACGCCGCGGGAGTCCAAAGAGCGAGCAAGGCCAAGATGGATACGCGATGCATGAGGAGGGGTGCTCCAGGCGTCGCGAGCGGAAGGGGCGAAGAAGGCGGGGGCCTGAGGATCGGGCACGCATAGTATCGTCGAGGACCTCGCGAGAAATCAAGGTCGTCGGGTCGTCCTTACTTCATCGCGGGTCGTTAGATGGGTTAGGATGGGGACCGGACCACGTTCGCCAAGCCGGCCGAGACCGCGACCATGAAGCGACCAACCCGCCGCGCCGGTTCCCGCAGACCTACGGCATCGTCGCGGCCCGCTCCTTCAAGGCGCCGCCGCCCTCCCTCGGGTCCCAAAACACCAGCCGCGCCGGCCAAGCGCCCCGAGCCTCGCCCTGTTCTCACCGCGCCCGGATCGGTCGCGTCGGTGGAGGACCTGGCGAGGCGAGCGGCAAACGCGGCGCCCGAGGTCGAGCGAACGGTCTTCGAAGAAGGGAAATCGGCCGATCGGGCCCTCGCCGTCTTGGCCAAGACCTGGCGCGACCTGACTCCCAGCGACGTCCGTCAGGTCGCGCGTCGCGTGCAATCGCTCTTTCGCTGGCATGGTTGGGTCGAACTCCTGGGACTCGCCACGATCGAGGAACGCCTTCTCGTCTCGACGCTCCTGGAATCGCGGGAGGTCCCGCCCATCTGCCGCCCCTGGGCCCGAAGCGCCGGTTGGGACTTTGGGGCCCTCTTTCCGCTGGGAGACGCCCCCACCTGGCACTCCCTGGTGGAGGGCCTTCGCCAACTTCTCGGGGAGCGGCCCGTTTCCGGCGACCCCTGGCGCCTTTTCCCAGCCTGGCTGCGCGAGGACCTCGTTTCGCCCAAGGGTCACACAGACCGCAAGGCTATCCAACTCGACTTTCTGCGGAAGCTCCAAACACCCCCCACTTCTTGGGCCCGAGCGCAAGGGCCTGCTACCAAAGGCGTTTGGGACGCACTCCGCAGCTTGGGACTCCGACCCTGGGTCCATCGCCACCTCTCGTCGGCCGCCCTTGTGGGTGACGACTTCGACGTGACGACCTTACCGCCGGCCTTGTCCGGACAAGTTGAACCCCAGGACCTCTCGGCCCAAGTCGTCGGCCATGTTTGCGACCCTGACCCGGGGGAGCGCTGGTGGGACGTTCGCACGGGGACCGGCGGCCTGGCGCGTCACCTCGCCGCTTTGATGAACGAACGCGGCACGGTCGTCGCGGGTGACACGTCCGAGGCCAAGTGCCGCGAGGCGGCCCGTCGCGCACGCAAAGGGCCCTTTCGCAATCTGATGACCCGGACCTGGGACGGCCACAGGGTCCTGGGAAAACCAGGGAGTTTTCACGGGGTACTTGTGGACGCCCCCTGCAGTGGCATCAGCGCCTGGAGGCGCCATCCGGACGATCGCTGGCGGGCCGACGCCCGCGTAGTCACTGACTCCATGCGGACCCAGTTGGCACTCCTAGAGACGGTCATCCCGGCGCTTCGACCCGGCGGGACACTCGTTTACACAGTGGCCACGGTGACTTCAAAGGAAACGGAAGGGACCGTCGCGGCCTTCCTCGATCGCCACCCCGAATTTCAACGCGACCCCTTCCCTAACCCGTTGGATGGCTCCACGACCGATGGGACACTCTGGGTCTGGCCCGGGGCTGTCGATAGCGATGCCCGTTTCATCGCGCGTCTCACCCGGACTTGACCACGTTCGCCCTCTCAGAAGAGGCCGTACTCATCCTCGTCATCGTCTTCGAACGCGTCGTCAAGGCAATAGACAGAATCCAACGTGTCTTCGATCGCGCGGATCACGGCGGCGATCACCGTTTCGCGCGACCAGGCGTGGAGGCCCTCTTCATGTAACTCCACGGCGATCTGTTCGAGGACCAGGCGCCGAACGGTCGTTGCGTCCAGTCCCTCGTCTTTCAGTCTCCGCGTGGCCACACGGGCACCCAGACTGGCCGCCTCAATGAGTTCATCCGACGTGCCAAACTCAACCTCGACATACTCTTGACGCGCCAAAAGCATCGTTCCTCCCTCGTACAAAAAGAGGATGGCGGCCCTCGCCCGACCCCGACGATCGTGAGGACCGCCTCTATCTACCGATCTACGTCATCGTAAGTTTCAATGTGACCAGGAATCGCGCCGGACATTGCCGGATCGATACACCCGTCGAGCGAACGGACCCGAAAAGGACCAGGAAGGGCGGGACGACCGCGTGGGCCCATCGCGCGTCAGTGGGCCAGAGCAGTGTGCTCCGCCCCCGGGTGTTCCGGCGCCGAGGAGACCGGGGACGGGACCGGCTGGGTGATCGCCGCCACACCGGCTTCGCGGCTCGCCTCCTTCAGCGGCCTTGGATAGCAACCCAAAAACAAAGAAAGGGTTGCGCACCCGCCGACCGCCAGTGCTGTCGGCCAAGCGTTCCGAGGTGTCAAACGGACTTCGGGCGCGGGTCTCAAGTACATGGCCACGACCAGTCGGAGGTAATAGTAGGCCCCGATCGCCGCGTTGAGTCCGCCGAAAATGACGAGGCTCATCATCAAACCGGGGCCCGATTCATCACTGCGCGGCGAGGTTGCGCCTAGGGCCGACCAGAAGACCCAGAGCTTGCCCCAGAAACCGGCGAGAGGTGGCACCCCCGCCAAACTGAACAAACAAAGCGCAAGGAACAAGGCGGGGACCGGTTGGTACTTCGCCAGTCCATCCAAGTCCTCTATCGACTCCACGGGGCGTTCCGGCGTGCTCAAGAGGATGATCGTCCCGAAGGCACCGAGGGTCATCAGCGAGTAGGTCATCAAATAAAGAAGGACCCCTTCAGCCCCGAGCACAAGGGGCGTGGCTTGCGAGGTCACACCGGGAGAATAAGGCAGGTTACGGAAGGCCGCGACAACGCCAATCAGCAGATAACCGGCGTGGGCGATCGAGGAATAAGCAAGGAGACGTTTCAGATTTGTTTGACGAAGCGCCAACATGTTACCGACGGTCATGGTGGCGATGGCGATCAGGTAAACAAGGATCGCCCCTCGTTGCGAAAGCGCCTCCGTCTCGGCGAAGACAGCGGTGACCGCTCGTAGCATGGCGGCGAAGCCGACGCCTTTAGGTATCCAGGCGAGCAAGGCCGCGACAATCGTGGGGGACGCCTCGTAGACGTCGGGCGCGTAGAAGTGGAAGGGCACGGCGGCCACGCGGAAGCCCAGGCCGGCCATCACGAAGACGATCGCGATGATCCCCAGGGTTGGATTGGGCACGTAGGCCAGGTGATGGCACAAGTAGCTTAGGGCCTTCAGGTTGCTCACGCCCGCGATGCCGTACAAATAAGCGAGGCCGAAGAGGAGTAACCCCGACGAGAAGACGCTCAGGAAGAAGTACTTCGCCGACGCCTCCTGGGTCGTCGCGTTCCGCCTGGTCAGGTACAGCAGCAGATACGTCGGCATGCTCACTAATTCCAGGCCTACGAAGAGGAGCACGAGGTCGTTGGCGGACCCGACCAGCATGGCACCGGCGTGGAGCATCATGAGGCCGCCGAAGAACTCGGGCGAGCGTGCGTCGTCCACCTGGTCATGGGCCAGGAGGACGATCACGAGCCCCGCCATGAGGAAGCCCATGCGGGTCCAACCCGAGAAGGCATCGTTGAGAAGGACGCTGGAATAGGGGTCGGGCGTGATGTTGTGGACCCCGTATAGTGCCAAGGCCGCGACCACCAGGGTGAAGAAGGCGGTGGCGCTCCAGACGCGCCTCGGTTGCTTGACGAACGGCCCGGCCGTCATGACGATCGTGGCCACCGACAAGACGATCAGCTCGGGGATGAGGGCCCGCAACGTGGTCAGCGCGGCCAGGTAACTTGAGGCGTCGGCGTTCATCGAGCGGTCCCTTACCTTATTCGTCGACTCAGTGCGGAACGGGCGCGGCGACGACCTGGGACCGGTCCACGCGGTCAGGGTCGCAAATCCGGGCCACTTGTTGCGTGGTCGGCTTGATCAATTCAAAAATTGGCTTGGGATAAACGCCGATCAAGACGATCGGGACCATCAACGACCCCAGGCCGACGATCTCGTGCCAGGCGATGGGTCGGATGGGCGTGGGGCTCTCGTTGGGACTATGGCCCGCGCTCACGCCCAGGCCCACAACGTGGTGGACCGGCTCGAACAGCGGGCCGAAAAGGACGCGCTGGAGCATCAAGAGCAGGTAATAGGCCCCGAGCACCATGCCGCTCGCCGCCAGGGCGGTCCAGAAGATGGAGCGGGCGAACATGCCGGCCAGGATGGGGAACTCGCCCACGAACCCGTTCAGGCCCGGAACGGCGGCCGAACCCAGCGCGCTCAAGATCAGGAAGAAGGCGAAGAGGGGCATCCGGTTCCAGAGGCCGCCCAGGTCGGCCATTTCTCTCGTGTGATAACGTTCGTAGATGACGCCGACACACGCGAAAAGGGCCCCCGTGGTGAGTCCGTGGTTGATCATTTGCATGGTCGCCCCTTCGATGCCCGTCGGGTTGAGTGCGAAGAGGCCCAAAGTGACGAACCCCATGTGACTCACCGAACTGTAGGCGACTAGCTTCTTGATGTCGGACTGGGCCAGGGCGGTGAGGGCCCCATAGATGATCCCAGCGACTGAGAGGAAGGCGAGCAGGGGAAAGAGGGCCTGCGCTCCATAGGGCGTCATCCCCAAGTTGAAGCGGATCAAGCCGTAACCGCCGACCTTGAGCAACACACCGGCCAGAAGGATCGACCCCGCCGTGGGTGCTTCAACGTGTGCCAAGGGAAGCCACGTGTGGAATGGAAAGAGGGGAACCTTGATCGCGAAGCCGGCGAAGAGCAAGAGGAAGATGAGCACCTGCGGACTCAGGTAGAAGGCCTTGACCTTGTCCCAATACGCCGCCGAGAACGGGGCGAACCGGCCCCATTCACCCCAGGCGTGGAGGTCACGCCAAGGGGCCCAATCCAGCATGGTCTTGTCGTTCAAGAGCTTCGTCAATTCAGGGATCGAGAACGTGAGAACATTTTGGGAAGAACCGTGGTAGGCGACCACCACCAGGCTGATCACGCCGACCAGCGTGAGCAGGCTCCCCACGAGCGTATACAGGAAAAAGGTGATCGAGGCACGGCGCCGTTCGGGTCCGCCGTAAAGGCCGATCAGGAAAAAGAGCGGGATCAGCGTGAATTCGAAGAAGATGTAGAAAAGGACGACATCCAAACTTGAGAAGAGACCGAGCAATCCGGCTTCGAGGGCCAGTAGCAGGGCATAATGGGTCGACGCTCGCTCCGTGATCGACTCCCACGACGAGAAGATCGTCGCCACCATGAGAAAGGTCGTCAGGGCGAAGAGGCCCATACCCACGCCGTCTAGCCCCAGCGCGAAGCGGATGTCGGGAGTGCCGAGCCAGGTCCAGCCGTAAACTGTGCGTTCGCCGACTTGCTGGACCAGAGTGAACTGCGGCGTGCTGAGTCCGTTTTCGAAGGACCGGAGCAAGATCACCGAGAGCCCCAACGTGGCCAAGACGAAGCCAAGTCCCACCCAGCGCGCGACCTTATGGTCCAACTTGGGCAGGCAGAACAGCGTCAAGGCCCCCGCCAGGGGGAGCAGAACGGTCAGCGCCAGCAACATCGGCATCGCGAGGTCCCTCGATGGCCCGGTTGTCGTCGGGTCACCACAAGACGAGGATCAGGAAGAGCACGGCCAGAGAGAAGGCCGTGATGGCCGCGTACGATTGCACGAGGCCGTTCTGAAGCGGCGCGAAGAATCGCGTGCCCACCGCCTTGGGCACCGACGCGACGAGTCGAACGAGGCCGTCCACCAGGTACATGTCCAGGAAAGCGGCGATGTCTCCGAGGATGATCGTCGGCATGACGAAGAGGGCCTTGTACACCTCGTCCACCCAGAACTTCCGGTAGGAAGCCAGGTAGAGCGGCTTGAGCCGCGTTGCCAAGATGCCCGGCACCGGACTTCGCAGACCGTACAAGACGTAGCTCAATCCCAGGCCGCCCACGCCCATCAGCGTGCCCAGGATGGGGACGAGCCAACTGTGTTCCACGTGCTCCATCGACAGCGCCGAGAGGCTGGGGGTGGATGCCAAGAGTTCCTCGAACGAGCCCGACCAAGGCCCGAAGACCATGCCCACGCCCACCGAGCAAACCGCCAGGATGATCAAGGGCACCGTCATGATCGGCGGCGACTCGTGACCAATCGCATGGCCATGATCATGAGCGTGGTCGTGGGCGTGGCCATGATGGTCGTGATGGGCCAGCTGCTCGCCGGGCTCGGCCTCGGGGTCGTTGGGGCTGGGGAGTTTCTCGGGCCCGAAGAAGGTGAGGAAGAAGGCCCGGCCGGTGTAGAAGGCGGTGAGACCGGCCGTGATCAAGGCGGTCACGAAGATCAGTTGGTAGGTCCATTCGGGAAGGCCCACGTCATGCGCCGCGTGGCTCGCGGAGGCGATGGCGATGAGGACCTCGTCTTTGCTGAAGAACCCGGCGAGGGGCCAAATGCCCGAGAGGGCCAGGCCGCCGATGGCGAAGGTCCAGCAGGTGATCGGCATCCGCTGGCGCAGGCCGCTGAAGCGCCTCATGTCGATGACATGCCCCATCGAGTGCATCACGCTCCCCGACCCGAGGAAGAGAAGGGCCTTGAAGAAGGCGTGGGTGAACAGATGGAACATGCCGGCGATCACGGCCAGGCGCGCCACCGGACCGATCCCCGAGCCAAGGGCCATGAACATATAACCAAGTTGGCTCACGGTCGAGTACGCGAGCACGCGCTTGAGGTCGGTTTGGGTGAGGCCGATGAGGGCCGCGATCAGGGCCGTGAGGCAGCCGATCGCGCAAACGATCAACTGCACGGCTGGGGCCGCCGCCATGAGAGTGCTGGACCGGGCGACCAGGTAAACCCCCGCCGTGACCATCGTGGCCGCATGGATCAGGGCCGAGACGGGTGTGGGGCCTTCCATCGCGTCGGGCAGCCAAACGTAAAGCGGTATCTGCGCGCTTTTGGCCGTCGCCGCCCAGAAGAGGAGGAAGGCGATCCAGAACTGGGCCGATTCCTTGAGGGCCCCCACGCGGTTCGGGTCCAGGACCGTGTCGTAATCGAGCGTGCCGAAGACGCTCCACATCCAGAAGATGGCTAGGGCGAAACCAACGTCGCCGACCCGGTTGACCAGGAAAGCCTTCTTGGCCGCGTCGGCCGCCGAATGTTTGGAGTGCCAGAAGCCGACGAGGAGATAGCTGCAAACGCCCACGCCTTCCCAAAACGCATACGTGAGGACGAAATTGCTGGAAAGGACCAGGCCGGTCATCGAGAAGACGAAGAGGCCGACAAGGGCGAAGAAGCGTGCATATCCAGGGTCGCCCGCCATGTAGCCGGCCGCGAAGACCGCCACCAAGGTGGCCACGAACGTGACCATCCCCAGCATCATGGCGGTCAAGCCGTCGATCCGGAAGAGGATCGACACATGCATGTCCGTAAGATTCAGCCAATCGTAAACGTTGACCGTGCTCGGGTGGTCCGCCGACCCGAGCAGGATCAGGGAGACGAGGCAGGCCAATCCCGTCCCGAGCACGACGGGCAAATGGGCCCACTTGCCGAGGAAGCGACCCGTCACCGCCGTCAAGACCGCGCCCAAGAGGGGCAGCACGGGGACGAGCCAGCAATGTTGGACCAGGTATTCGGACACGAGAAGCTCCGTGGGCGCGGGCCGGGGCGAGATATCAATCGCGGCGGACGGTCCAGGCCGAGGCCGGGTGCGCCGGTTCTTGACCCGCCGGCGTCAAGCGGGGATACGATTCGGGGCCTGGGACGACTTCCAGAGGCTCGGCTTCGGCGGCCTCCTCGGCTGGTCCCGGCGGCTCGGGCAACTCCGGTTCGCGGACGGCGTCCCAGAGGGTGACGTCCAGCGCCGCCTTGCGGTTGAAGAGCACCAAGATCAAGGCCAGGGCGATCGCGGCCTCGCACGCCGCCACCGTGAGGATGATGATCGTGAGCACCTGGCCGGTCCAGTTGCCGTGGTAGCGGCCGAAGCCGACCAGCGTGAGGGCCGTCCCCTGGAGCATCAACTCGGCCGACAGGAACATGACGATCATGTTGCGTCGGGCCAGGAACCCGACCATGCCCAGGGCGAGAAGGGCCGCCCCGACGAGCAGGTAGTTCAGCAAGAGGTCGAACGAGAAGACTTCGGCGGGCATCGCGTCGAGACTCCGGTGAACGCGCTCAGATAGGTACTTCCGTGGGCGTGATGTTGACGGCCGGGCGCTTGGGCGGTTTGGGCGTGGCGATCGCGAGGCAGGCCACCAAGGCGACGAAGAGCAGGAACCCCGCCACTTCGACCGAGATCAAGTGGTCGGTAAAGAGCGAAGCGCCCAGGCCCGCGACCTCAGGCACCGTCTCGGTGGGCGAGACGCGCGCCGGTTCGTTCAACCGCGCCGTGGGACTTACGGACCGATTCAAGACCTGGCGATTCGGCGAGGTCGGGTGCTCGATCGCTACCCGATCGATGGGCCTGACCAAACCGTGGCCGGCCTCGGCGTGTTCGACCTTCAACGATAGCAGGGAATAGACCAAGCCGCCCAAGATCAGGAAGCAAGTCACCGCGGTCAACAAGGGGGCCCGAGCGGCCCGGTCGTAAACCGCCCTGCCCTGTTGTTGGGCCAGCATGATCACGAAGAGGAACGTGACGATGATCGCCCCGGCGTAAACGATCACGGTGCCGGCCGCCAGGAACGACGCGCCGGCGAGTAGGAAGAGTCCCGACGTGGCCAGGACCACGGCCGCGAACCAGAGGGCGCTATGGACCGGGTCCCGGCTCGTGATCATCAACACCGACGCCGTGATCGCCGCCGCCGCGAAGGCGAAGAAGAAGATGGCGTTGAAGGCCGACGCCGGGACCTGCCAAAGGCTGGCCAGGAAGGCGATCGAGAGCACGCTCAAGAGCACGCCACTCAAGGACCGCGCCCAAGTCGGCGCCGCCCCGAGGCGATGGGGAAGCAGGAGAAAGGTCCCCAGCGCGCCCAAGACGACGCCGACGATCGCGCGGAACATAGGGTCGGCGAGAGAGACGGTCATGTCAGTGCCCCCTTCCCAGGGCCGGCGCGGTCGCCTCGGCCCGTCGCGGCCGTTCCGGGTTCGCGGCCGGGCCCGGATGGATCACGGGAAGGGCCTCGGTCACTTGAGGCAGCACCGACTCGGGCGGGTTGCCCGTCTTCATCGGTTCGGCGTCTTTGGTCATGTCGAAGACCGAAAGCAGCTTGGTCTTGTCGAAGATCATCTCTTCACGCGAAAGGCCCGTGATGTCGTAGAGCTTGGTCAATTCGATCGCGTCCACGGGGCAGGCCTCTTCGCACATGCCGCAGAAGATGCACCGGAGTTCGTCGATGACAAAGCTCTCAGGGTACTTCTCCCGTTCGCCCCAGCCCTCGGGGGCCGACGCCCCAACGATGTCGATGCAATGCACCGGGCAGGCCGTGGCGCACAACATGCAGGCGACGCACTTGATATGGCCGTCCTCGTCCTTGTTCAAACGATGGACGCCGCGATAATTCGCCGTTGGGACGTGTTGATCCTCGGGATATTGAACAGTGATGTCCTTGTTATGGAACATCACACCGCGAATATGCTTATAGGTAACACCCAGCCCCGTCAGGATCTGGGGGACATACGTCTTTTCGAGCATCGTCAGCTTGGGGGGCGTGAGACGCTTCAGGCTCGGGTCGTCCGGTCGCACGGCGGTCGGCTCCCACAGGGCGGGCTCGAGGTAAGGGGCTCAATGGCCCCATGCGTATTGGACCACGATGGCCGTCGCCACCAGGTTCAGGATCGCCAGCGGAATCATCGTCTTCCAGGCCAGGTCCATCAGTTGGTCGTAGCGGAAGCGGGGGAGCGTCCAGCGCACCCACATGATGAAGACCACGATGGCCCCCACTTTTCCGAGGAGGACGAACGCCTTGAGGAACGCCGGCAGCCAGCCCGTTTGGCCCGCGTTCAGGAAGGGCAGGTCCCAACCTCCCAGGAAGAGGATCACCACCAGATAGCTCGTCGTGATGATGTTCAGATATTCTCCCAAGAAGAACATGCCGAATTTCATCGCCGAGTATTCGGTGTGGAAGCCGCCCACGAGTTCCTGCTCCGACTCGGGCAGGTCGAACGGCAGCCGGTTCGTCTCCGCGAACGAGCTTATGAGGAAGAGCAAGAAGCCGATCGGCTGGATGAAGATCCCCCAGACGTTCCGGTCTTGCCACTCGATGATCTTGTTCAGGTCGAGCGAGCGGGCGATCAAGACCATGCCCAGGATCGACAACCCCAGCGGGACCTCGTAGCTGATCAACTGGGCGCTGGAGCGAAGACCGCCGAGGAAGGCGTATTTGTTGTTGGAGGCCCAGCCGGCCAGGACGACCGCGTAGACCCCAAGGCTCCCGACCGCGAAGACATAGACGATGCCGACGTCGACCCCAGGGGCGATCTGAAACTGGAAGGGGGCCCCCAGGGCGGTCGGCGCCGATGGGCCGACGGGACCAAACGGCACGACCGCGAAGCCGATCGTGGCCGCGATGATCGCGATCGCAGGGGCCAGAATGTAGAGCGGCTTGTTCACATAGGAGGGGATGACATCTTCCTTGAGGAGCATCTTGGCCCCGTCGGCGATCGGCTGGAGCAAGCCGAACGGCAGCCGGACCTCGCGACCGCAACGGTTCGGCCCGATCCGGTCCTGGGCATACGCCGCGATCTTGCGTTCGACCAGGATCAAGTAGGCGACCGCGCCCTGGCTGATCCCCACGACCACCAAGATCTTGAACAGGATGCCCGCGATCAACCAGACGTCCATCAGTCCTCCCAGCACGAAATCCGCGGCCCGATGTTCAGCGGCCCAATGGTCCCATCAGCTCTTGGCCGGGGCGTCGACGAAGAAGCGCTCGCCCCGGGCCTTCGCCGTGATCAGCCAGGGTTCGACGTAAACGTGAGGCTCGGCCTGGCCGTCGGCTGGTGCACCCAGGGGTTGGCCGAAGACAGGGACCTTCCCCGAGGCCACGCCCGCGAACGCCGACACTTCCGCCGCGAGGTCCCGAAGCACGTCCCTCGAAGACACGGGGCCTTCGCCCGCTCGCTTGCACAGGATGCACAGCAAGTCGAGGTCGGGCAAGGACCCATCGCGGGGCGGCAGGGCCGCCTTGCCGTATTGCAGCCGGCCTTGAGCGTTCACGTAGCAGCCGGCTTTCTCGGCGAAGGTCGCACCGGCCAGGACCACGTCGGCGGCGGCGGCCAATTCGGTCGGCCAAACGTCCTGAACGACGAGGAAATCGACCCCTGGACGCAGCTTCTGGGCATCGGCCGCCGTGAAGGCCGGCTCGATCGCGTCCGAAGTCACGTAAAGGGCCTTGAATTCCTTCTTGCCGACGCGATCGGCGAGGGTCGCGTGATCGATGACCGACCCTTGGAAATGCGCCAGGACCGCCTCGACCCCCCGCCGGTTGGGGCACTTCTCGGCACGAATCGTGAAGGGGCGGCAAACGACGAATGACGTGTCACCGGTCCGACCTTTCCGCGGGTCGGGCGTGAAGGTCTGGTCCTCGCCCACGACCGGCACGGGGCCAAGCGCCAGGACGTTCGCGGCGTTCAGGCCCTTGACGTACTTCGCCAAGAGGTAGGCCTCTTCGACGGTCAGGAAGGGCGAGATGACGGCCGCGACCTTGCCCCCTTCCCGGGTGATGCGCGTCAAGGTCTGGGCGACCGTGTTCACGGCCTGGTCCACGGGCGCGACGTTGAGCTTGTCTTGCGTCCTCACATACATGGCGGTGAGGAGGTCGGGGCTGTTGGCGGCCTTGTAGGTGTATCGGCCCTCGTCACAGATCCAGAAGTCGTTGACTTCGGGGTTGTGTCGCGCCCGAGTGCGCCAGAGGGCCCCGCGATTTTCTTCGGAGACCGTGTTGCAGCCCGATGAACAGCGCGTGCAGATCGTCTCGTGCTTACTGGTGAACCAGAAGCGTTGTTTGTGGAGGAAGTCCTTGTCGAGAAGGGCCCCGACCGGGCAGATGTCCACGACGTTGCCGGCGAGAGGGTTGTCGAGCGGTTCGCCGGGGAAGGTGGCAATCTCCGCGTGGTCGCCCCGACGCATCACTTGCAGCTCATTCGTTTGCGTGATCTCGCGGGCGAATCGGACGCACCGCGTACACATGATACAGCGGTCTTGGTTGAGCTGGATTTGGTCGGAAACTTCTTTACGCGGGTTGATATTGCGGGTCTCGACAAAGCGGTGGACAGACTGGCCATACTCGTAGCTGTAATCTTGGAGTCCACACATGCCGGCCTGGTCGCAAACGGGGCAATCCAGTGGATGGTTGATCAGGAGCATCTCCATGATCAAGCGCTGGTGTTCGCGGACCTTCTCGCTATTCGTCACGATGACGGTCCCGTCCTTCGCGGGCGTTTGGCATCCGGGGACCATCTTGGGGACCATCCGGATTTCTCCCGTCTTGGCGTCGCGCGTGCCGACTTCGACCTCGCACATCCGGCAGTTGGCCACCACCGAAAGGGCCGGGTGCCAGCAATAGTAAGGGATGTCCACCCCGAACAACTGGGCCGCCTGGATGGCGTTCAGCGCGGCGCCCTCCGGCAGGGTGTGTTCCTCGCCGTTGATCAGGATCGTGGCCATCAACGCGGTCCTACGGGACAAGAATGGGTCGGCGTCATGAGGTCACTTGCGGGTAGTGGTCAGGGCGGGACGCGCACCGGCGGGGGGCGGGTCGAACAAGGCTGGACGTTCACCCCGGGTCACCTGCTCTTGAAGGGGCGTGACCTTCGCGGCCGATTGGTGGGTCCGGATGTAGTCTTCGAGTTCGGGCCGGAACTTGGCCAGAGCATTCTTGAAAGGCCAGGCGGCGCCATCGGCGAGGCCGCAAATCGTGGTGCCAGGGGAGATGCCCAGGTTGTCGGCGATATTGGCGAAGACGTCGAGGTCTTCCAGGCGACCGCCACCGGCCTTGATCCGCTTGATCGTCTTATACATCCAGCCGGTGCCCTCGCGGCACGGGGTGCATTGGCCGCAGCTCTCGTGGGCAAAGAAGCGGGCGGTATTATAGAGGACGTCCACGATCGGCGTTTGGTCGTCGATGATGGTGACGGCCGCGGTCCCCAGGCCAAGGCAGCCAGTCGTGCGGATCGCCTCAAAGTCGAGGGGCACGTCGAACTCGGCCGCAGAGAGCAGGCCCATGCTGATGCCGCCTGGTACGGCCGCCTTCCCCTGTCGGCCCTTCCAGACCCCGCCGCAATGTTCTCGGACCAGTTCGTTCGTGGTCACGCCCATCGGCAGTTCGACGCAGACCTGTTTCTCGACGTGGCCCGAGACCGTGTAGAGTTTGGGGCCATAGCTTTTGGGCGGGCCGATCGACTTGAACCAATCGGCCCCGCGTTCGACGATGTGGGGCACGCAGCAGAGCGTCTCCACATTGTTGACGACCGTCGGTTTGCGAAAGGCCCCTTCAATGGCTGGAAAGGGGGGCTTGATGCGGGGCCAACCCCGCTTGCCTTCAAGGCTCTCGATCAGGCCGGTTTCCTCACCGCAGATGTAGGCCCCAGCCCCGCGATGGCAGTAGATTTCGAGGTCGAACCCCGAGCCGTAGATGTTCTTTCCCAGGTGGCCCGCAGCGCGGGCCTCGGCGATCGCCTTCTCCATGATCCTGAAGGCGTTGATATACTCAAAACGCAGATAGACGTATGCGACGCGCGCCTGGGTGGCGAAACAGGAGATCGCGATCCCCTCGATGAACTGGTGGGGGTCCTTCTCGATAAGGATGCGATTGTTGAACGTCGCCGGCTCCGACTCATCACCATTGACGCACATGAACGTTTCTTTGCGCCCCTTGGGCAGAAACGTCCATTTGAGTCCGGTCGGGAAGCCGGCGCCGCCGCGTCCTCGGAGTTCGGAGTCCTTGACGACCTGGACGACCGCCTCGGGGGTCATCTTGAGGGCCTTGCGGGCGGCTTGGTAACCGCCGCGCGCTTCGTAGACCTTCAGGGTGTGTCCGTCGGGCACGTCCCAGAGGCGGGTCAGGACTGGTTCGAACTTGGCCAACGTCTCTCTCCTCCCGTCGGGTCCCTGGGCGGATCACTCGGCGGGCTTGGGGCCCCGTTGCAGTTCGTTGAGCATCGCGTCCACGCCGGCCTTGTCGAGCGGGCCGAAGATCCGGCCGTCGTCGGCGAGGGCCGCCGGCGCGTGGTCGCAGATGCCCAGGCATTCCGCGAACTCGACCGTCAGTTTTCCGTCAATGGTGGTCCCGCCCGGCGCCACGCGCATCTTCTGGCAGGCGTAGTCCACCATCTCGTCCCCCCCGCGGATGGCACAGGAAATGGACCGACAGATCCAGACGCGGACATCGCCAATCGGCGCCTGGGGGAAGAAGCCGTAGAAGCTCATCGTGTCGTGGACGTCGGCCGGCGCGATCTCGAGCAACTCGGCGATCTCGGCCATCGCCTGGAGGGGGACGCAGCGGAAGTGCTCGTGGACGATGTGCAAGGCGGGCAGGCAGACGGCCCGCTTGTCGGGATACCGAGGGAAATAGGCCCGGATCTTCTCCTGGATCGTCTCGGAGAGCATGCGGGGTTCGGCGGTCGTCGCGCTGGCCATGTCACAAAGTTCCTTGGTCGATCGGGGCCGATTCCCTTGAGATCACCGGTCGAGCTCGGCCGCGATGACGTTGAGACTCCCCAGGACGGCTACGATGTCGGCGATTAGGTGGTCTTTGATGATGTGCGGGAAGACGGCGAAGTGAATAAACGAAGGCGGGCGGGTGCGGGTCCGCCAGGCCGTTTGGCTACCGTCGCTCACCAGGTAATAGCCGAGTTCTCCGTTGGGGCTTTCGACCGAGGCGTAAACCTCGTTCACGGGCGAGCCCATTCCCCGGTTGGGCATGATCAACTCGAAGTGTTGGATCAGGCCCTCCATGCTGTTGTAGGCTGTCGCCTTGTCGGGCAGTGGGAACTTCTCCGCGATGGGCACGTTCACGGGCCCGGAGGGCAGCTTCTCCAGGCACTGCTTGATGATCTTGGCGCTTTGCTGGATCTCTTCGAATCGGACTTGGAACCGCGCGTAGCAGTCTCCCTCGGTACAGTAAGGGACCTGGAAATCGAGTTCGGGATAGGCCAGATAGGGCATGTCCTTGCGGACGTCGTTCAAGACGCCGCTCGCCCGGGCGATCGGTCCTGTGCAGGAGAGGTCGATCGCGTCTTGCTTCGTGAGTGTGCCCACCCCGCGCATTCGATCGACAAAGATACGGTTCCTGGTCAGAAGGCGGTCCATGTCGCGCAGGGTGCGCGTGACCTGCTTGAGGACCACTTGGATGCGTCGGACCGACTCCTCTTCCAGGTCTTGAAGAAGGCCGCCGACGCGTGTGTAACCGGGGTGGAAGCGATAACCCGACATCGACTCATAGCAGTCGTAGATGAGTTCGCGCGTGTTGAAGGCGAAGAGGAAGGCGGTGAAGGCCCCCAGGTCGAGCGCGGCCGCGCCCGTGCAGAGCAAGTGGTCGGACATCCGCGAAAGCTCGCCGAAAATGGTCCGAATGTACTTGCAACGGGGCGTGAGATCGATGTCCAGCAGCTTCTCGACGGCATGGTGCCAGGCGAGTTCGTTGTAAGGCGGGCTGAGGTAGTTCTTGCGGTCGACGATCGTCACGTATTGATTGAAATTGAGATGTTCACCCAGCTTCTCGAAACCTGAGTGCAAATAACCGATGTGGGGGGTCGCCTTGACGATCCGCTCGCCGTCGAGTTCCAGGACGAGCCGCAGGGTCGTGTGGGTGGCGGGGTGTTGGGGCCCGAAGTTGAGGGTCCAATGGTACTCACGCTCCCGCGACGGGTCGTCGATCAGCGTGTCTTCATCGAGCAAGTTGGCCGGCATCGGAATTCAGGCCCATCGGGGAGCGAGGAGGGGGCGGGACCTCACGATTGCTCGCGGAGGATGCGGGGGAAGTTGTGTCGTTCCCCACGGCCGCGCAGGGGATAGTCCTTGCGAAGCGGGAAGGCGGTGAACTCGTCGGGCATCAAGACCCGGCGCAGGTCGGGGTGGCCGTCGAACTTGATCCCATACATGTCGAAGACTTCTCGCTCCATCCAGTCGGCACCTCTCCAGACGGGACAGACGGAGGGGAGCACCGGGGCCGGGTCATCCACACCCACCTTCACGATCACGGTCTCCAACGTGTCGATGTTGCGAACGACATAGTGGACCTCGAAGCGAGGCGCCGAGGCGTCCCGCCCCGGATAGCCGAGATAGTCGGTCGCCCCGAGTTCGACCAGCATGTTGAAGCCGCGGCCGTCGCGCAGGGCCTTCAAAGTCGTGATCAACTGGTCGCGGCCGACGTGGACCCGCAGGTTGTCGCGGAAGACGTCGGTCCGAAGGCCGTTCGGGGTCAAGACGTTTCTCAGATGTTCCAGCGACGTCGCGTGAGGGTCGGTCATAGTGCTCATGAGTGTCGGCGATTCAGGTTGACCAGGGTTCGGCGTTCTATCAGCGCTTCTCACCGCCGCCGAGAAGGGCCTCGCCCCCGGGAAGGCGATAGCCGAAGCGGTCCTCATCGGCCCGCTCTCGGCAGGTCCCAGGCAGGACGACCAGCGATTGTTTGCGCTCGTGTTCGACTTGTTTTTCGATCAGTTCAGGAAGGCCGTTGTTGCCGAAGAGAGTGCCGCCCTTTTGGACCTTCTCTTGAAGGTCCATGAGTGCCCGGAGGATCTGCTCGGGCCTGGGGGGACAGCCGGGAATATACACATCAATGGGAATAAATCTGTCGACACCTTGAACGACGGCGTATGTGTCGAAGATGCCGCCGGTGGAGGCGCAGGCACCCATGCTGATGCTCCACTTGGGTTCGGGCATCTGGAGCCAGATCCGTTGGAGGACGGGGAGCATCTTCATCACCACCCTGCCGGCCACGATGAGCAGGTCGCATTGGCGAGGGCTGAACCGCATGACCTCGGCCCCGAATCGGGCGATGTCGAAGCGGCTGGCCCCAACGGCCATGAGCTCGATCCCGCAGCAGGCGGTCGCGAAGGGCATCGGCCAGAGACTGTGCTTGCGACACCAACTCACCGCCGAATCGACGGTGGTCATGATCGTGTTCTTGGGCACCTCGATCCCACCCTTGACCGACGTTTGGATCGCTGGGTGTGCGTTCGTCAGGATCGGGGCCGAGGGAGCGCCGCCGCCCTGACCAGGACTCACCGCCATTCGAACACCCCTTTTTTCCAGGCGTAAGCGTAGGCCGCCATCAAGACCGCGATGAAGACCATGATCTCGACGAAGACCATCCCTCGGAAGACGGGCGGGACACCCGGTATTGCCGCCGGGGCCATCCCACTGGCCGTCTCGACCGCGGGCGTCGCGCTGTACTGCGCCACGGCCCACGGATAGAGGAACAAGAGTTCCACATCGAAGAGCAAGAACATGATCGCCACAAGATAATAACGCACGTCAAACCGCTGACGCGCGTCACCGATCGGGTCCATGCCCGACTCGTAGGGCATCTGCTTGACGGCCGTCTTCTTCCGCGGGCCCAGGGCCGCGCTCATCCCCAACATGCCGGCCGCGATCCCGAAGATCGCGAACAAGATGATGATGAAGACAGGCGTGAATTGTGTGACCATGACCAGGGTTTCGCTGGCGAGCCTCGGTCCATTCGTGAAGGCTTTCACGAAGTCCGACGCGAAAAAAGGCCCATCGCCGTCCCGCGATGGGTCGTTTACTGGGACCCGTAGGTTATCCGAAAGGCGCGGGTCTTGGCAAGGCGCCGCCCCACCCGGACGGGCCGGATTTCCCGACCCGCCCCTATCGTCGATGAGACATCGAGATACAAAATCTACCTAATCTGTGGGCAATTCCTGAAACTGCCCCATGAACGTTCGCGACATCACTCGCCGGGCCTTAACGCCGAGAAGGAAGGCGTCTCGTCCCCGTGCCGGACGTGGGCGGTTTCAGGGGGTCCAGACCCAACTCGCGATCTTGACGCTCACTGCGGTCGATCGCGTCGCCCAGCGACGGGTCCTCGCCGGCGGGCCCGGTCCTCGGCTTGGTCAGGGGCTGACCTCGACCACTCGCCGCCGCACCTCGCGACGCCGCCGGTTTGCGGGGTGTGATGCCCAGGTCACGGCGTGGCGCCGCCAACGCCTGCGCCGACTTCTGGGTGGCCCGCTGATATTCCTTCATCAATTCAGCTCGCTTCTTGGGGTCTTGCTCCATCAAGGCCTTGAAATAGAGCTCCTCTTTTTTGTGCTGGAGCTTCAAGTACGGGTCCTCGCGCGATTGCTGCTCCTCGTAGAACTTCTGGTCCAGGAGCGCTTGCGGGTCCATGGGCCCGGTCGATGGCTGGCGAGACAGGGCGCCCGCGGCGCGACCATAAGCCGCACCCGCTCGGTTCAACGACGAGGAGAAGCGATTGTAGTAAGGCGGCGCGAACGGGTCGAAGCCCCCGTAGCCGTTCTCGCTCGGGTCGAGCTGGCCGTACAAATTGCGTTGACCGTTCCCAAGCGGGTTGGGAAAGCCAGGACGGAAGGCCGCGCCTGGGTCGGCGAACGCCTGATAACGCCGGGTGTCCGGTTTGTAGGGGTCAAGCGTGCTTTGCTGAGCAAGGCCCGGGGCACCCAAGAGGGCGACCCCACAAAGGGCCCATGCCCAACTGCCGCGCGTGGTCGATCGAAGTGTCCTGCGGTCTCGCATCGCGTCCCCCCTCACGGGCACAAGCCCTTCGGCGGTCCCGTTCGCGGCGCGTCCACCGCGATCCCTGGTCGTCCAGTCTATCATACGTTTCGTCCCCGCGCCTTGTGCGGACCACGAATTCCGAGGATGCTCAATGGCATCGCGGCGGGGCGGCGGTATGATGAGGGGACTCCGCCCGAGCCGCCGGCGGACGTCTCAACCTGTGCGAGGAGACGCTGACGATGGGGATGACTTGGGCGATCCTAACTGTTCTCGGGCTCGGCCCGAACGTTGAAGACCCGGCTGCGTTGGTCGAGCGACTGGGGGCCGCCCGGTATCAAGAGCGCCAGAAGGCCGCCCAAGACCTTTTGGAGCTGGGCAAGAGCGCCCTCCCCGCGTTGATTGCCGCCAAGGACCGACGCGACGCGGAAGTCCAGAACATGGTCCACGGCCTCATCGACGCGATCGAGAAGCGATTGCTTGTCGAGCCGACCATGGTCGCGATCGAGGCCCGCGACCGGCCGTTGATCGAAGTCGTTCGCGACCTGGCCGCGCGCTCCGAGATGTCGGTCCAGCTCTTTCCCGAGAACTTCCCAGCCTTCGCTGAGCGGAAGGTCACGCTCGACACCGGAGGCCCCGTCCCCTTTTGGACCGCCATGTCCAAGCTCTGTCAATCGGCGAGTCTGCAATACCAGGCGCTGAATGACTCCGGCATGGGGGGCCACGTGGGCAGCGGCTTGCGGCTCCTTCAAGGACAGAGTGAACTCGGCCCGACTTCCGACCAAGGCCCTTTTCGGTGCGTCCTCGCCAGCATCCACCACCATCGAGACCGCGCCCTCACGGGTCGCCCGATGTCGTTCGGCCCATTCCCCAAGGGAGTCGGTCCACGACCGATTGTGGCTGGTCAGTCCATGAACGAGCAGTTCTACGTCCAGATGCAAATCAGCACGGAGCCGCGGCTGCTCCTGGCGATGGTGGGCCCGCCCAAGCTCGTCGAGGCGGTGGACGACCTGGGTCAATCTTTGCTCTTCGACACTCCCAACGGGGCCACCGACACACGTTACGCCGGTTATTCGGGTATGGTCTGGTCGACGAACTCGTCCATGACGCAGGTCCAGATCAACATGCGTTATCCAGCTCAAACCGGCAAGCTCATCAAGCGGCTCCGCGGCAAGGCCGACGTCACGGTGACCGCCCTCCGCCCCGGGCCCATCACCCTTCAAATCGCGGAATCGGCCGGGCGACCGGTCCGTTGCTCGGACCTCTCCGTGCAGGTCCATGAACCCAAGCAAGACCGCGACGGCACTCCGTCTCTGGAGTTCTCTCTCAAGCCCCTCGATCCCGCGAACGAAAACGCGCCTGGGCAACCTCCCATGCCCACCCCGTTCATCGGACCGGAAAGCTACCGCCATCGCCTCGAGATCGTCGATGCCCAGGGGCGGCCCATGACCTGGTATGCCCAATCCGCTCAGAGCGGCCCCGACGGGACCCGCATGACGGTCCGCTTCAACCTCAATCCCAATGACCCCAGGGCGAACCTTAAGCCCGCCGAAGTCCGTCTTTACGACATCCACCGCGCTCAAACCGAAGTGGCGTTTGATTTCCAAGATATCCCCATGCCTTTGCCTTGACCGGACCCACTCCGGCTGGTCCCGCCGACTCGACTTCTCCCTCGTCCCGAGACCAACTTCCATGACCCTCGCCTGGCTTCTTCTCGGCCTCGTCCCCAGCCTCGAAGGGCACCAAAGCGACTTGGCATCGCTGGTCGCCGAACTCGGCGCGCCCCGATACGCCGACCGCCAGCGGGCCACCGAGGTCCTCCTCTCACGCGGCGCCGACGTCAAACCGCTCCTGGAAGCGGCGCGCGAGTCCCGCGACCCCGAGGTCCGCCATCGCGCCGAGTGGCTCCTGGACACGATCGACTGCATGACCCTCGTCAAACCCAGCCCGATCCAGCTCGACGAAGGGGAACGCCCCTTGGCCCTCGTCTTGGCCCAGTTGGGCGAACAGTCCGGGTGCGAGTTGACCATCGAGCCCAATCGCGGCCCAATCTCGACCCTCGCGCGGCGGCCCGTCCGCTTGGCCGCCTCAGCAACCACGACCTTTTGGGGGGCCCTCGATCAGGTCCGCGCAGCGGTCGGTCAGCCCCTCACACTGGAGGACCGGGTCGTCCGGAGGGACGGCACGGCGCTCGTAAACGTCGTGATGGAAAGGGGCCGGACCCTCGCGGTCGCCCACGACGGTCCCGTCCGGGCCGAAGCCGGCGAGTTCATCCTGCATCGGGAAAAAGGGAGAATGTCACTCCCGATCCGGTTGCGGGCCGAGCCTCGCCTGCGACTCCGCGTGACCGCATTGCCCAGGGACTTGGTAGCATTGGACGAATTCGGCCACAGCCTGGTCGGCCCCCAAGACCCCCTCCGCGACCCGACCGAGTCCGGCTTCTCCGAGTCGGACCAAAACGGCGGCGTCGGCCTGATGTTCCCATTGCTTCGACCGGACGGGATGGGAAAGACCCTCAAGCGCCTCCGTTTGTCGGTCCCGGTGGCCCTCGCCGCACGAAAGACCGAGCCGACCACGGTCATCCCGTTCGCCGACTTGGACAACAAGCCGATCGTGGTGGGCGATCTCACCCTGATGGGCCGCCGTCAAGCCTCGTTCGCTGGAACTGGCCAGTCGCTCATCCTCGGGGTCCGAGGCAATCTCGACCCGTCGCCCGACCTGAGCGACGATCAGCTTGACATCGTCGACGCACACGGCAGATCGATGGTTTCCTCCACCAGCATGACCATGTGGGGCGGCGGCATGGGCGGGATGGGCGGCATGGGACGTAACCGTTTGGGTCGGAACGCGATCAGCCGGATGTACCAATGCGCCTCGGAGGAGGAGGCCGGCACGGCCGTCCTGCGCCATTACGAACTCCGCCAAACCGGGACCGTCTTGCACCTCGAATTTCGCGACGTGACCCTGCCGGATTGATTCGCTCAGGCCCCGGGAGATTGGTGTGACTTGCGCGCACGAGGTGCGCAACCATCCTTCATTCACCGGTATCTTTCACCGAATTGCCAAAGAGCGTGTATTCGGACGAATCATCCGAAACACTCAGTTCCACGCAGCCGGACCATCGCGGGGCGGGTCAACCGACCCGGGGGACGACGAGACGGGGGCCG
>CALLYK010000331.1 GCA_937858365.1 uncultured Isosphaeraceae bacterium
CAAGCGCTGAGCTTGCGATGTTGGCGATGATGAATCCGAGAATCGCTGCCGTTAGAAGAAATCGCGTCATGTCTTTTTTTAAAAATTCGAGAAACAGCGAAAAAAATTACGTTGTGTTTCTGATTCGTAGAATGTTCACGTGGTTGCTCTCGTTCTTTTCTTTTGTGCCTCTAACAACGAGAAAAATCAAAGCGGGAGAGAATCTGATGCGACGACGGTGCGCGTGCAGGAGTTCCAGCCCGACCGCTTGAAGATCGTCGCGCGCCTGCTTCTTGTCCTCAGAGCATTCGGTTCGACTCGGCCCATCGGACGAACCGCCCCACGCCACCCGAGACCGCGACCCTCTCGATCATCGCTTACGAAACCTCCGGCCCGGCGGAGGCCGTCCTCTATCCGATGCCGCCGCGGCGCGGCTGGATGGACCGTTCGTATAACCGCTTCGCTTACCGATGCCTGCCCTTGGTGGTCGCGAACCAGATGGGCTGGCTGGTCCGAAACCCGGTCACGTTTCACGTCCTCTGGAACGGCGGGGCCGATCGGACCGACATCGAGCTCATGTTCCCCGAAAACCAGCGCGGTTGGGCCGACTGGCCCGCAGAGTCAATCGCGGAAAGCCACTTCGGCGAAGGCGTGATCACGTTCCAACTCCCGTTCCTCTTTCGAACGAGCGAAGGGTACAACCTCTGGGTGAAAGGCCCCGCCAACGCCCCCAAGGACGGCGCGCAGGCCCTGGAAGGGGTCGTTGAGACCGATTGGTCGCACGCCCCGTTCACCATGAACTGGAAGATCACGCGCCCTTATCACACGATCACGTTCCTGGAAGGCGAACCGATCTGCCAGATCGTCCCCTACCCGCGCGGCCTGGTCGAGCGGTTCGGACCCGAGATACGACCCATCGCGGCCGAGCCCGAGCTGGAAGGGGCTTATCGCAAGTGGCATCGCGATCGAGGCGCCTTTCTCGCCGAACGCTCCGTGCCGGGCTCCGATGCGAACCGACGCGATTGGCAGAAGGACTACCATCAAGGAAAGCAACCGCGCGGCGGGACCTTCGACGAACACCAAACCGCCGTGCGCGTCAGGCCGTTTGAACGGAACGAGAACGGACCAGGCAACGCGGTCGCGTCGGCGGACCTTACCCAGTCCACCTGACCCGCGTCGTCTTGGTTGGGTCGCGCGAATTGTTCCGGTTCGCGCGGAAAACTGGACTGGACGCCTCTGGAAAACCGAGGCATATAACGACCCACTGGACGGGCCATCTCTTCATGGCGACCTCAAGGACCGGGGTCGTCGGCCCTCCCGAGAAGGAGTTCTCGCCCATGACCATCGACCGGGCGACGGCCTCGCGCCCCGCGCTGAAGAAGCTCTGGGTCTTGGCCCTTACCGCCGCCTTGCCCTTGGCCTGGACGCTTGACACGGACGCCTGCTCCACCAGGCGAACGTCCTCCCCCCAGCGCGTCACCACCAGCCGCAAGCCGACCACTTCGGTCAAGACGACGACCCAGGTGCCTCAGCCGGAAAAGGTCGTCACGACGACACCGAAAACGAGCGTGACCGCCACCGACGTGGCGAATTGCTGCAAATGCACGTGCGACTCCCACACGAAGACGACCACGACGACGACCACGACCACCCCACTGACGCCCAATCCCGAGCGCGTCTCACCCATCCCCGAACCCTCGACGGCCCTTATCGGCCTCGGCTTGCTTGGTGCGGTCGGCCTGGCCCGCCGCATCCGGACGCGGGGTCGATCGAGGTCTTTCTGAACCTCGCTTCGCCCTTTGCTACAATCGAGCGGAAGACGAGATGAACGCCCCGCCCTCGGGGCGTGTCTCCATTTCCAGAGACGGCCGCGACGACCCTTGCTTTGTTTCGCGGTCGGTCCGTCCTCGCCGCGACCGCGGAGGCCCCGCTCGATGTCCGACCCGACGCGTTTCTACATCACGACCGCGATCGACTACCCCAATAGTCGGCCCCATATCGGCACCGCCTTCGAGAAGATCGGCGCCGACGTCCAGGCGCGCTTCCAGCGCATGGAAGGCCGGGCCGTCCACTTCCTGATGGGGAACGACGAGAACACGATCAAGGTCTCGCAGGCCGCGGCGCGCCTCGGACTCGAACCAAGGCCCTACGTGAACGACATGGCCCGCCAGTTCCAGGAAGTCTGGAAGGCCCTGGGGGTCTCCAACGACGACTTCATCCAGACGAGCGAAGAGCGTCATCACGTGGGCTGCCGGAAGTTCATCCAGGCCGTCTTCGACGCGGGGGACATCTACAAGAAGGGCTACAAGGGACGCTATTGCGACGGCTGCGAGGCCTTCAAGACCGACAAGGAAGTCGAAGAGGCCGGCGGCCGATGCCCCGACCATCCCAACCTCACACTCCGCTGGGTCGAGGAGGAAAACTACTTCTTCGCGCAGTCGAAGTACGCCGAACGGCTGCTCGCCCATTACGAGGCCAACCCCGACTTCATCCAGCCTGAGAGCCGCCGCAACGAGATCGTCAATTACGTGAAAGGGGGCCTCCACGACGTCTCGATCAGCCGCAAGGGATTCACCTGGGGCATCAAGGTCCCGTTCGATGAGGAGCAGACGATTTACGTCTGGTTCGACGCCCTCCTGAACTACATCACGGCGATCGGCTACGGCACGGATGACGAGCGCTTCGCCCAACTCTGGCCGGCCGATGTCCATGTGATCGGCAAGGACATCACGCGCTTTCATTGCGCTCTTTGGCCGGCCATGCTGATGTCGGCGGGTGTCGCTTTGCCGCGCCGCGTCTTCGGCCACGGCTTCGTCTATCGGAAGAACGAAGAGAGCGGCGTGCTCGAGAAGATGAGCAAGACGATCGGCAACATCGTCGAGCCGATGGAGATCATCCAGAAGTTCTCGGCCGAGGCGTTTCGGTATTACTTCATGAGCCAATGCCCATTCGGCGGCGACGGCGAATTCAGCTTCGAGCGCTTCGCCGAGGTTTACAACGCAGCCTTCGCGGACAATCTCGGCAACCTCTACAGTCGCGTGCTCACGATGTGCGCCAAGTACTTCGAGGGCCGATTGGAAGGGGCCGACGCGATCGACCCGACGGCATGGCGAGCCGGCCTGGACTGGCCCGCCTTGGTCGCCGAGCTTCGCGCTCAAGTTGGGGCCTTCCAGTACAACCTGGCCCTTCAGCGCATTTGGCAAGATGTCCTCGGCTCGGTGAACGGTTACATCACGTCCATGGCGCCGTTCAAGTTGATCAAGACCGACCCCGACGCGACGCGGACCGTCTTGATCAACCTGGCCGAGGCGCTCCGCGTGGTGGCGATCTTGATCAAGCCGTTCCTACCAACCACGGCCGAGACCTTCTATCGGTCGTTTTCCTACGAGAAGGCATGGGAAGGCGTTTGTTATGAAGACACGTTGTCGCCGGCGCGAACGTCGACCTTGATCCTGACGGCCGAACTCGTCGGCGGCAAGCCGGTACCGCTCTTTCCCAAGATCGGGGCGTGAACCGTCGGGCCATGCACGCGAGTCATCCGGACCATCGACTCAAGGTGGCTCGCGAGTTGGGCGTCCAGTTCCTCCCACCGCGCCTGGATTTCGCCCCGGAGGCCCTCGGCGTTTGACAGGTCGCCGGCCTTGCCTCGCGCCTCCATACTTCGACTGGCCTCTCCCAAGGCCGTCGCGCCGACCGTGAGACAATCTCCCTTGAGAGCGTGCGCGGAGCGGCGGACCGCTTCGGGATCTTGGTCCGCGAGTGCCTTCTCCATACGAGCGATCAAAACGGGGACTTCCTTGCGCACGGCTTCGATGATCTCGCGCTCGCCTTGGATGTCCCCCTCGCAGAGATCGCGCAAGACCTCGGCTTGAAAAGTCGCCTCGGGGGTGGCGATCGGTCGCGGGACCGGCTCGGCCTTCGGCCCCTGAGCATGTCGCAAGAGGGCCTCGCGGAGTTCGAACGGACGGAAGGGCTTGCGTAGGTAGCCATCAAACCCTTCCGCGATGCAACGGCGCCGGTCCTCGTCGAGCGCGTGGGCCGTGAGCGCGACGATACGTTGATGGCGTCCGTCGCCCGCTTGCGCCTCCTCGAGTCGGAGCAGGCGGGTCGCTTCCAGGCCGTCCATCACGGGCATCTGAAGGTCCATGAAGACGATGTCGAAGTTGTGATCGGCCAGGGCCTCGAGCGCTTGCTTGCCGTCGTCAACCGTTTGGACTTCGCAACCCCAGGCCGAGAGCATCCGCCGGACGACCCGGCGATTCACGTCGTTGTCCTCGGCCACCAAGACGCGAAGACCTAGCGGAGACCTTGTCTCCTCGCCGCGGGGACGACACGTAGCGAGTCCATGCTCAGGGGCCGGTTCGGTTTGGGGAAGAAGCGCCCGGGTCACGGCGTTGAACAAGGCGGAACGGCGAACGGGCGTCGCCACGATTGCCGCGAATGGCCCCTTCGGAGTCGGCGGCCCGACATCACCGGGCGCCGCGAGCATGATCAGTCGCGCATCGCCGTAGGCGATCGGGCCTTCCTGGGCGATCGCATCGGCGTCGGCCGACCCTTGTTCCAGCAAGACAAGATCGAACGGCCCGCGGGCGTTCGGTGTGAGCCGTGCCCTTGCTTCGGCGGCCGTCGCCACTTCCTCGACGGAGCAGCCCCAGGCGCGAAGCGTCTCGCGTAAGACTTCGCGATGGCTTTGGTGCATGTTCACCATGAGCGCGCGACGCCCTTCGAGCGCGACTGGCACACACGAGCATTCCTTCTCGGCCCGAGGCAGGGTCAATTCGACCCAGAAGGTACTCCCTTGTCCCGGTTGGCTCGTCAGACCAATCCGGCCCCCCATGACGTCCACGAGGCGTTTGCAAATGGTCAGTCCCAGCCCCGTGCCACCTGTGGGTCTCGGGCCGTTGTCGAGTTGCGTGAATGACTCGAAGACCGCGTCCTGGTAGTCGATCGGGATGCCGATCCCGGTGTCCCGGACCGAGAGACGCAGGGTGACGGTCGAGTCCGAGTCATGGAGTGCCTCGGCATGGATGACCACTTCGCCCGCCTCGGTGAACTTGACCGCGTTGCCGGCCAGGTTCGTCATGATCTGCCGGATGCGCCCGGCGTCGCCTCGGAACCAATCGGGCAGCCCGTTCGCCATATGTGAGAAGATGCGCAACCCCTTGCGATGTGCCATGGGCGCCAAGAGTTGTGCGACCTCTTCGAGTAACGTGCGCAGGTCGAAGTCATCGATAACCAGGCACATCTTGCCAGCTTCCATCTTGGAGACGTCGAGGATGTCGTTGATGATCGACAGGAGGGCCTCGGCGCAGCCTCGAATCGTGGTGGCGCAATCGCGTTGGTAATCGTCGAGGGTCGTGTCCAGCAGGAGATGGGTCATGCCCACGATGCCGTTCATCGGGGTCCGGATTTCGTGGCTCATGTTCGCGAGGAAATCGGCCTTGGTTCGCGCCGAGGCCAGGGCCGCTTGACGCGCGTGAACCAGGTCGTCGATCCGATCGGTGACGATGATGATCCCGCCGACCTTCCCTTCGGGCGAATGCCAGGGGTGGATGGCCCAGCGCAGGTATTCACGGCGGCCGTCGGCGTGCTCCAGCACGTCTTCCGACTCCGACACGACCTCGCCTTCGAGTGCTTGACGGTAGGCCCGCTTCCAGTGTTCGGGCAAGTCGGGAAAGACCTCCTCGTGGGCCCGCCCGATGAGAGGTCCGGGGCCGACGTTGTGGTCGGCCAGCCACTTGGCACTGTGTGCCAGGTAGCGCAGTTGGTCATCGAGCATGGCGATCGCGATTGGTGCGTTGGCGATGCTCTCGGAAAGCAGATGGCGTTCGCGTTTCGCCGCCGCTTCGACTTGCTTGCGCTGGCTGATGTCGCGGAAGACGGCCACGGCGCCGCGGATCGCCCCGGCATCGTCGAGCAAGGGGCGAGCGCCCACTTCGAGGGCAACGCCCTGAGGTCGAGCGTTCGTGCGGATGAGCATCTCCACGCCGTCACTGGCCTGCCCGCCGATGGCGCGGACGAGGGGGAAGTCGTTCGTGTCGAACGGGCCGACGCCGTCCGGTTGATAACAGCCGTAGAGGTCCGCCCAGCGTTCTTCATGGGCATCGAGGGGACCCGAACCCAGGATCGCCTCGGCGGCTCGATTGAAGAGGATGAACCGGTCGTCGCGATCGACGACGACCACACCATCGGCGAGTTGGTCCAGGATGGACCGCAGGAGGTCGGACTGCTCGCGCAAGGCTTGCTCGGCGTTCTTGCGTGGGGTAATGTCCTCGATCATCGCCACGAAGTGCGCGGGGGCCCCTGAGTCGTCGTGGACGAGGGAGAGGCTGAGTCGGACCCAAAGAAGGCGGCCTTCCGCATGGACCCAGCACCGATCGCCGTGCAGGCTCGGCAAGTGCTCGGCGACCAGCCGATCCATCGCGGCCTGGGCCTCGTCGGCCTCGTCGGCCTGCGCCAGGTCTTGAAGGCGTCTCTTACCCAGTTCGTCCTCGGTGAGGCCGACGATGTCCGTCAGGGCCCGGTTCACGCGGAGGAACCTGCCGTCGAGGGCGACCATCGCCATGCCGACC
>CALLYK010000332.1 GCA_937858365.1 uncultured Isosphaeraceae bacterium
CCGTGACGCGCAGCATCGAGACTCGCCCAGGTTTCCAAACCGGGATCGCCTTTTTTCATCGGCACGGCGTACCACTTCCATTGCACTTCGCCGGTGTCAGGGTCGAAGGATTGCAGGAAGCCCGGCGCGTCCATGTCGTTGCCGGTGCCGACCAACAAGTGATTGCCGACGACAATCGGAGCCATCGTTGAGAAATACTGTTCGTCAAAACTGGCGATGACTTTATGCCAGCGTTCCTTGCCCGTCTTGGCGTCGAGGCAAACGAGGTAATCGTCAGGCGTTTCCATGTACAGCCAGTTCTTCCACATCGCCATGCCACGATTGCCGATGTGCGTGCCGCCTTTGGTCTTCCACACGTAATGCCACAGCACCGAGCCATCGCGCGCATCCACGGCCCAGGCATTGTCCGGCGTCGAGAAATAGAGCACGCCGTCTACCTGCAAAACCGAAGCACGGATGTTGGTGCCGGGGCCGGCGTCTGTCGGGCCTTCGCCGCCGACGATGGTCGGGAAGGATGGGCCGCCGAAGCGTCCGCCTCCGCCTTGCCCCATGCCCGCCGTCACGCGCGTCGCCCACGCGAGCGTGAGGTTCTTGACGTTGAGTTGATTGATCTGTTTGAGCGTGCTGTAGCGCTTGCCGGTGTAGTCCCCCGAATACGTGGGCCACGTGCAGGAGCTGCGGGGACAGCGGGTCAGCCTGGACCCCGACACGCCCCTGGGACCGGACAGCAGCGACGCGGCCTTGCTGAGCGCCGGCGCGGCCGTGATGTCGGGCCTGATGATGACCGGCGGCGGCGACCTGGACACGATCCGCAGCGGCACCACCCGCCTCATCGACGGCCTTGGCTTGATGCGCGATGTCATCATTGATCAGCACTTCCTCAAACGCGGACGCTTCAATCGCCTCGCCGGCGCCGTGCTGGACAACCCTCAGATGCTGGGGGTCGGCATTGATGAGGCGACCGCGCTGATCGTCAAGGGGCGTGAGTTCGAAGTCGCGGGCAAGAGCAACGTAATCGTCGTGGACGCCAGAAACACGCCCCGAACCGCGGCGAAGCCCGAAGCGGGCGAGGCCGCTTCGGGGGTGAACCTGTCGCTTCACGTCCTCAAGGCGGGCATGAAATTCCACGTGGACAAAGGGACGGCCACTCCTTCGGAAACGGTCCTTGGGGGCGGTCAGTAAGGCTCGTTCGTGCGGCGACGCGTCCTTACTCAGCGAGCGAGGATGCCTCGGCCCTTCATCCAGGTCTCGCAGAGCTTGGGCCAAGCCTTGAAGGCGTCGTCGGGCGGGATGTTCCGCTCGGGAAGGCCGGTTCCAAGGCCCAGCCCGTGTCGTCCCTTCTCGAAAAGATGGAGTTCCACGGGCACGCCCGCCCTGCGCAGGGCCAGCACGAAAAGCAGGCTATTTTCGGCCATGACGCCCGTGTCCTCGTTCGTGTGGACGAGGAAGGTTGGCGGTGTGTCCTTGGTTACTTGAGTCTCATTGGAAAGGCCGGCGAGAACGCTCGGGTCGGGGTTTGGCCCCAGGAGGTTGTTACGCGAGCCCCCATGCGCGTAGTCGGTCGCGAGAGCGACCACGGGATAACCCAGGACGAGGAAATCAGGCCGGCAACTCTGGCGGTCGATCGGGTCCTCGGCGTCGGCCTTGCCGGCGTCGAAGTGGGTGCCGGCCGTCGACGCGAGGTGTCCGCCCGCCGAGAAGCCGAGAAGGCCCACGCGCTTGGTGTCGAGCCCCCATTCGCCCGCCTTGGCGCGCACCATTCTCAAGGCGCGTTGGGCGTCCTGAAGCATGATCGGGTGCTTGTATTTGGGGCCAAGCCGATATTTGAGCATGATCCCGGCGACACCGATGGAATTGATCCACTCGGCCACCTGTTTGCCTTCATGGTCGATCGCCAGGGCCCCATAGCCGCCGCCCGGACAGATCACAACGGCCGCGCCATTGGCCTTCTCCTTGGGGGCGAGCCAGACCGTGATCGTGGGGACGTCGCCCGGACCGTTGTTGGCCCCCGACGTCTCGGTCCCTTGGGCACCGGGCGCTGGGCCGGAGTAAAGTGGGAAGGTTTGCGGCCCTTGGGCCTGGGCCCGAAGTCCGGCCACGAAACCGCAGGCGATGACCAGCGACGAGGTCAAGAGACGACGCATGAGGAGGGCCTCGGGGGAGGGCGATGGGGTCACTCACGCCCAGTGTTGCCAGGCGGTCGCCGACTGTCAAAGACCTTGCACGCAGTTCTTGACCCGGACCCCGCTCGATCCGCTTGAATGGATACCGCGCCTGCTCCTACAATGGCGAACCTCGGTGAGATAGCGTCTCCATTTGGTGGTCTTCGTCATGTCCCAATTCGGAAAGCCGCGGGTGCGAGCCGGACTTAGGGAAGGTGAAGGGCCCGGATCGCGCCTTCTCGCCTATTTCCCCGACGCGGCGATGGGCAACTCGGCGATCCAGTTCCTCTTGATGCTGGGTGTCCGGTCCGACCAACTCGGCGTGACCACACCCAGTCGGATGCCGCGCGGCCAGGGGATGCTCTTGTCGATCGCCGCGGCCGACCCGGCCCTCCTGCCCAAGATCGAAGACCACTGCCGTCGCCAAGGGGCGCACATCCATCGCGAATCGCGCCCCTCGACTGAACCTTGAACCGAGGGCCTTTTCATGTTGTCTCCGGTCCGACCGCTCGTCCTCGCGGTCCTCTTCGCTTCGAGCGGCCAAGTCCAAGGTCAAGACGTTCCCGCGTTCGCGCGTGAACGGCCTTCGGTCCAGTCTGGCGAGCCAATCCTGAAATTCAACGGTAAAGACCTGACAGGCTTCTACACCTATCTGAAAGAAAACAAGTGGGGCGATCCCAAAGGGGTCTTCACCGTCAAGGACGGCATGGTCCGCGTTTCGGGAGAAGAATGGGGCGCCTTTGCTACTTGCGGCAATTTCCGCGATTATCACCTGATCGTCGAATGGAAGTGGGGCACAAAGACGTGGGCCCCGCGCCTGGACAAGGCCCGTGATTCCGGCATCCTCCTCCATTGCGTCGGGCCCGACGGCGCGGTCGGCGGCCAGTGGATGGTCTCCATCGAGTGCCAGATCATCGAAGGGGGCTGCGGCGACCTGCTCATGGTCGGCGCCGGCGACCGCAAGCCGAAACTCACCTGCGAGGTCCGCACCGGGCCCGACAAGCAGCCTTACTTCGAGAAAGGGGCCGAGGCGATCACACGCGACGGCGGCCGTTACAACTGGTGGGGTCGCGACCCCGAATGGAAAGACCAAATCGGCTTCCGCGGCAGACGAGACGTGGAAAGTCCTCTCGGCGAATGGAACCGCATGGAGGTGATCTGCGACGGCGATACGATCACGAACATCGTGAATGGCCACGTCGTCAACGTGGGCACCAAGTCCAGCCTGACCGAAGGGAAAATCCAGTTTCAATCGGAAGGGGCCGAGATCTTCTTCCGCAAGATCGAGGTCCGACCCTTGATGAGAGGAAGCAAGTGAACATGAAATCAGTGTTCGCTTGTCCGTTCGTCTCGCTATGATTGTGTGATTCATCTCATGAAAGGCGTGGAGTCCTTCCCTTGAACGTCCGCCGGCTCGTCATGGTCGTCGCCCTGTTCGGGGCCTCGCCGCCGGTCCTGGCCCAGCAGTTGAGCGGCCCGGAAGCGCCGATCATCCAACGGGGCATCGCCTATCTCAACAGCGCGAATTACCCGAGCAATCTCGGTGAAGGGGTCCTGGCCGGCCTGGCCTTGCTGAAGTGCCAGGTGCCGCCAACCGACCCAACCTTGCAGGGGCTCGTCCAGCGCGTCCGGGGCCGGATCAAGAACGGCGTGTACACGGCCGAAAACGACGGCGGCTCCGGGATTTATGAAACGGGCATCGCCGCGATGTTCCTGGCCAACATGGGGGCCGAGACCTATCGCCCCGAACTTCAGTCGATCTCGCAAACCCTCATCCAGCGTCAAAACCCCAACGGCTGCTGGGACTACAAAGGGCGCTCCTCGGGCGACACGTCGATCACGCAGTACGCCGTCCTGGGTCTTTGGGAGGCCGCCAACTCCGGGGTGGAAGTGGACCCGGCCGCCTTCGATCGCGCCGCCTTGTGGCTCATCTCCAGCCAGAACGGCAACGGGAGTTGGATCTACCACCCCGGCGAAGGCCAACCCGAGACCCCCTCCATGACGGCCGCGGGCACGGGCAGTTTGCTCATTTGTCTTTCGCAATTGCAGCGCCATTTCAAGGCCCTGGAACCCCCTTCGCCCCTCATGATCCCGCTCTTTCCCGAGGGCCAGGCGCCTTATGAGCCCAAGGTCACGCAGAAGGCCATCGAAGGGAGCGCCCGGCGCGGCGTGGCCTGGCTGGCCCAGCACTTCACCACCAAGGACATGACCGATAACGGTCAATCCACCTATTACGCTCTTTACGGCATCGAGCGAGTGGGGGCCTTGGCCAGCAAGGAGCAACTCGGCGGGTTCGACTGGTATCGCGCGGGGTTTAGTTACATCCAATCGAACCAACAAAAAGACGGCAGTTGGACCAGCCAGCACGGCGTGATCCCGAACTCAAGTTGGGCCCTCCTCTTCCTGACCAAGTCGACGGCGCAATCGGTCAAGAAGATCGAAATCAAGCGGCTCGCCGCGGGGACCTTGCTGGGCGGTCGCGGTTTGCCCAGCGACCTCTCCACCCTGACCGTCGCCGGTGGCCGGGTGATGGTCCGACCGATGAACGGCGCGATCGAAGGGATGCTGGCCGTGCTGGAGGACCCACGCTCGGACCAAGGGGAAGCGGCCCTCGCCGGCCTGGTGGAGCAATACCACGCCAAAGGTGCCGGAGTGCTTCGACCGCTCAAAGACAGGTTCCGAAAACTCATGACGGATCGGGACCCGGGGAGTCGGGCGGTCGCCGCGTGGGCCCTGGGCCGGCTCGGCGACCTCGACATCGCCCCCTTGCTCATCAAGGCCCTCCGCGATCCCGACCCGAACGTCGTCGCTGAGGCCCGCGGCGGCCTCCAGTTCCTCAGCCGCAAGCTCGAAGGCTACGGCCCCCCGCCAGGCGCCACGCCCGAACAGGTGGCTCAATCCGTCCGGCAATGGCAAGCTTGGTTTGATTCGGCCCGACCCCCCGGCTACAGTGCCGACTAAGCCAGGCCGCGACCAAAATCGATTGAGGTGATCGAAGCGACTTATGACCACCGCCGCCACGCCTTCCCCGCCCGCCCCCTCCGCAGCCGTCCTGGCCGCGCCGGTGTCGGACACGCTGACCCCCATGGTCCACGGCGAGACCCAACTTGATCGCGTCACCTCCTTCTTGATGGCCCTCGTGATCGGCATGGCCGGCGCCGTCGGATTCCTTTGGATGGTTTATCTGACCAATAAGGCCTATAACACCAAAGTGACTGCCGATATTCAGATCGTCGAGGTGGTCGGCGGCCCAGGGGGCGGCGGCGTGCCCGACGGCGCCCCCAACGAGAGCACGCCCGACGCGGCCCAGCCCCCAGGCGAAACCTACCCCGGCGAAGAGGTGGCCACGAACGACTTCCAAGAGCCGTCCTTCCAACAGGTGAACACGACCGCGTTGGACATGTCGGCCCCCGTGAACGACAGCGACAGTGTGGCCGAAGTGGACATCAGTTCGCCCACCGCGTCTTCGGCGCCTCGCCCTTCCCGCATCCCCACCGGACGAGTCGGCCTGGGGACCGGCGGCTACGGCGACGGCGGCGTGCGCCGCGAGCAACGCTGGAGCGTCGTTTACAACCAGGGCCAGACCGCCGACGAATACGCCCGGCAACTCGACGCCTTCGGCGTGGAGGTGGGCGTCATCAAGAACAACGCGATGCTTTATGTGTCGAAGTTGTCCAGCGCCTCGCCCCAAACGCGCTACGGTCAGCACGCCACCGACTCGCGCCTCTTCTTCGTCTGGCAGAGCAACACGCGCAAGGCGGCCGACGTGGAGCTGCTTCGCCGAGCGAACGTCGAGGTGGGCGAGAGCCCGATTTTCCATTTCTATCCCAAGGCGATCGAGGACCAACTCGCTCAATTGGAGGCGAGATACCGCGGGCGACAACCCATTGAGATCAAGGCGACGCGATTCAGCGTGGTTTCCCGCGGCGGGTCCTACGGTTTCGCCGTGCTCGCGCAAGACCCAATGCCGCGCTAGGCGTTGGCGCCCGGGGGTCGTCTTGTCCGACCCCGTTCCCTCGATTTGATGAAGATCGGCCTGCGAACCCAGCTTCAAGACGAGACCGCTTCGGCAACCGCGACCCGGCGAGGACCTATGGCCACACTGGAAGTCCACAACGAGAGCGGCGCGATCGAATACGTGACGATCCGCCGCGAACAGCCGGTCGTCTTCGGCTCCGACCCCAAGTGCGATGTCCGCCTGAAGGGGGCCGGGGTGATGCCCTTTCACGGCCGAATCGGTTGGAAGGGGGACCGCTATCGCGTCGAGGCGTTCCCCGAATCGAAGTCGCTCGACTTCAACGGCAAGCAAGTGATCTCCGCGAGCTTCCGCGCCGGTGACGAGGTCCGCGTCGGCCCCTGCGTCATCTACATGTCCTCAGCCGAGGACGCGCCGGTCGCCGCCGCCAAATCGGCCGTCGCCCCGGCGCCCGCCAAGCCCAAGGCC
>CALLYK010000333.1 GCA_937858365.1 uncultured Isosphaeraceae bacterium
TGCGTGCTATAGGGAGAGTTCGACGTCCAGGCCGGCGAATAGTTGCCGGTGAACGGCGTCGGGTTCACCGTGGGGCGCGAGTTTGAGTAACCGAACCAGCGTTGCGCCGCCAGTCGCGCCTGGCGTTGATCCGCTTCGAACTCGGCGCGGCGACCCTGAAAATACCGCTCCCGGAGTGGGGCTTGGGCCCGTGGGGGCTCGTGGAGAACGGCTCCTACATCTTCCTCCTGGACCAGAATCGCATCTTCAAGCGTTGGGACGTGGAGACGGGTCGCGAGGTCTTCCAGGCGGACCTCTACCGACTCGAGTCTCAGGAGGGAAAAGCGACGGAGCCCCATTTCGTATCGATCAGTTCGGATACGACTCGCATGGTGATGGTTAATCGACTCATCATTCCGCCAGAGCGAGGACCTCGTCAGAATAGGACACCGGAACGGTCCGCCGCCTGCGTGCGCGCGTGGGACGTCAAGGCGGGCACCTTGAGGGTCTTCGAGATACCAACTCGCTATCACCCGAATGGGGTGCCGTTCGACTCGATCGGCGGCTTGGCCATCAGCGGCAACGGCGAGCGGTACGTGACCGTGCGAGGCGACCACCTGGTCAGGGTTTGGGACTTCAACACGGGCGAACTGCTTCGGGAACACAAACCCGAGGCCAGGTGGGAGAGGATGCTCATCTGTAACGAGGATGCCTCTCGCGTCATCTCGGACAGCGACGGCGCGATCCACGTTTGGGACGGCACGACCGGGAAGTCGGTCAAGACCATCCCCTGTCCCAAGGACAGCCGTGTCCGATCGGTGGCCTTCTTGCCGAACGATCGGCTGCGGTTGGTACGGCAAGGGGAGTTCAAGGAACTCTGGAATGGAGTGTTCGAGGCGCGAAACCGCGGGCTGAAGGCCGAGCGCCGACAAGGCACGAGAGCGTTCTACGGCGAGCCCTTGACGATTTGGGACGTGGACCTGTCGTGACTCGTCGCACGCTGGGCACTGCCTTGACGGGGCCGTCGCGATGCGTGTTAAGAAGTGCTTGTTCTTTTCACGGAACTCCTTGCTCGACGCTTGGAATGGCGGGTCGCTCGCGAACCGGGCCCTTGCTCATCGGCTCATCCGAGAGGGCCTTGAAGTCCAGTTCCTCTGCGGCTCGATCCTGTCTCAAGGAGTTCACCACGACGCCGAACGTTGGCTTGCAGGGAACGGAGTGAACATCGAGCGATCCGAGGACCCGGCCTTTCAGGTGTCGCAAGGAGTGGCGCTTGGAGGGCCGCCGATTCTCACGTTCCAGGATGGCATGGTCCCCGCCACCGTTCACCCGCACTCAACGTCCATCCCGCACGGACCCGAAGCGGGTGAGGTCCTCGCGTTCGCTCGGCTCTTCCAACGACTCGCGAAAGAGGGCGAGGTCGAGTTGCTCGTGGGAAACGCGGTCGAAGAGGTCTTTGCCAAACTCGCTGATTTGTGTCCAGATTGGGGAATTCATGCTCTATGTATTATTCATAATTTGCATTTTCGCGACACTCGATTTTTTAGAAATATCAACTCCATTGTCACTCCTTCTCGCTTCGCCGCCGACTACTACCGCGAGGCCCTTGGCCTCGATTGCACGGTCATCCCCAACGTTATCGATTTGGGGCGTGTGCTGGTACAAGAACATAAACGCAAATATCTCACCTTTGTGAACCCATCCATCGAGAAGGGGGTGTTCGCCTTCGCCCGGATCGCCGATGAATTGGGCCGGAGACGTCCCGACATTCCCATCCTCGTGGTTGAGGGTCGCGGGACCGAGGCCGATGTCGCCGCTTGCGGACTCGACTTGCGCCGGCATGGCACCGTCTTTTTCATGGCCCATACCCATGATCCGCGTCAGTTCTGGAGCAAGACCAAGATTTGCTTGCTCCCGTCGCTATGGTGGGAAAACCAACCGCTCGTCGCCGTCGAGGCCATGATCAACGGCATCCCCGTGATCGGTTCCGACCGCGGCGGCATCCCCGAGTGCCTCGGCGACGCCGGTATCGTCCTGCCTTTGCCCGATCGTCTGACTCAGGCCACGTTCCTGTTACCCACCGTCGAGGAAGTCGCCCCCTGGGTCGATGCCATCATCCGTCTTTGGGACGACGGCGAATTCTACGAGGAACATCGCCGGAAGGCCCTCGTCGAGGCCGAACGCTGGGACCCGGACATCGTCGTCCGGCAATATGTGGACCTGTTCACGAACCTCAAACCTGGCGGTTCGGCGTTTCTCAAGGCGGCGCCGCCGGGACGGGCCAAGGCGGTCGTCCTTGTGCCGTACCTGAACGGCATTGTCTCCGAGTGTGAACGATCGCTACGGAAGCTCGAAGACGAAGGCGTGCGTGTGATTCGTTCAGAAGGAAACGCCGCCATCGACGCGGCACGCAATCGTCTGGCCTCAGTGGCCCTCCACGACGGCTTCGAGTCCCTCTTCTTCATCGACGCCGACATCGGCTTCGAGGCCCTCGACGCCCTGCGACTCCTCGCCCGAACTGAACCGGTGGTCTCGGGCGTGTACGCCAAGAAGGGGCGCCGAGCGTTGGCCAGCCAGTTCACCGAAGGCATCGACGAAGTCGTCTTCGGCGCGAGCGCCTTCGGCATGTACCCCTTGAAATACGCGGCGACGGGTTTCTTACGCATCAAGGCGCACGTCCTCCGGCGCATGATCGACGTTTTGCGACTCCCTCTGTGCAACACGAAATGGGGACGCGGCGAATGGCCCTTCTTTCAACCGATGGTGGTCCCCCTGGAAGACGGTGGTCATCACTATCTCGGTGAAGACTGGGCCTTCAGCCACCGCCTGGCCCGGATCGGTGAAGTCCGCCCCGCCCTTTCCCCACAAGGCGAGGAGCCGCATCTCGTTCGGCCCGAAGCGGTAGAGCAGCAAGGTGAACGCGAAGATCAGCAGCAGGCCGAGGGGGAGGGTGATGGAGTCGACCAGCCCACGCAGGTCGGAACCGCCGCCGAGGAGGTCGGTGATCCCCCGCATCAGCCGCTGGCCGCCCGAGAGGCTCACCACGCCGAGCAGGGCGAGCACGAC
>CALLYK010000334.1 GCA_937858365.1 uncultured Isosphaeraceae bacterium
GAGCGACCCTTCGCTCAAGCGCTTTCCGATGTCTTGTCGGTCGCTCGCGGCGACGACCACGCCCGCCGCCAGGAAGCACAACCCCGCCGTGAATGTCCGTGTCATGATGCCCTCCGCGTTTGGGACCGTCCGACCTGAGGACTCAATCCACCAACTCACCCCCGTTGCGGGTCCCGAAGGCCCGCCAAACCGCCGTGCTCATGCTCTCCGAGGCGAACCTGGTTGACCCGTCCGCCATCGAGACGTTCACACCTCCGTGATGCCAACTTCGGGCCGTCCATAGGTCCGTCGCGGGTAGGCTTCCGCCCCCGGTGCAGTCGGGGACGATCCCGTTGGGGGACTGGGCGTGGGTGTAAAGCGTGTGCTCGCGACCCGTCCAGAACCACTTACGGCCGGCGAGCACATAGCCCGCGTTCGGATTGTTGGGACGCGCGGCGATGCGACATGCCTTCACGATGTCGTCCGCGGTGAACGCGGTCCCTTCCCGCTGATAAACGTCGCGCTCGGGCGACGACGGCCGCCTTCCAGTCCCCGAGCCCATCAGGCGTTCCGAGAAGGCGGCCGTGTGGCTCAACCCGTCGGACACCTGCGACGCCCGGATCGGCCCGAGTTCCGGAAACAGACCGTTGCCGCTGTCGGGATACTCCCTGGAGGTGGACCAACCCGGACCCACGCCCGCGTTGCCGCGATAGTTGTTTCCCGGCGACAGCCCGCCGCCGTCGGACGGACAGAGAAAGAGATGGACCTTCGTGACCATCGCCGTGGCGTTCGCCGCGTTCAAGGCCGACTCTTTGTGGAGCGGGATGAAGCCGAACGTGTCCGTGGGCCACGTGCCGATCTCGAAGTTGATCGTATCGTACAGCGGGACCTGGTCGAGGTAAGGCAGGAACCGGGTGTGGATCGAGTAGAACCCGCCGTAGTCCGGGGTCGTGAGTTGGGTCACCACGGGCGGGTAGCACCCGTTGGAATCATGATAATTCTGAAGGGCGATCCCGATCTGTCTGAGGTTGTTCGCGCAGGCCGCCCGCCGAACGGCCTCGCGCGCTGCCTGGACGGCCGGCAGCAGCAGACCGATCAGGACCGAAAGGACCGCGATCACCACCAACAACTCGATCAACGTGAACCCGAGTTTTCGATCCGAACGGACCATGGCGTCTCCTCTCCCCATTTGAGAGGTTCGGGCCTTAAGGCAGGTGCGCCTCGATGCGCACCTTGGGTTGGAGGGGATGGTCGGTGACGATGAAGACCTCGTGGAACGAAGTCGTCTTCGGCCCTCGTGGTTTCAGGCGCAGCCGGCAGTCATGTTCAAGTTTCGCTTCGACGGCCGGCAGGCAGGTCGCGTCCAAGGTCGCGCATTCCACGCCGACGACGCGGAAGGGAACATCGTCGGCCCGGAGCATGATCTTCCGGCCCACCTCGTCCGCGTCGTCGCGTACGACCACGGCCGGCGGGATCGCGCGAATGGTTGGGACGACCTCCCAGAAAACGACGTGCTTGAACGAGCGGCCGTCCGCCCAGCGGAAACGCACTTCCCCTCCATGCACTCCGGGGCCCATGTCGGCGGGCGTCTGAACGGTCACTTCACCGATTTCCGTCTCAATGGCGCCTTTGCGTTCTCGATCGACCACTCGGACGACCGTTGGGGCGACCAGCGGCGTCACCACCTCCACCGCGTCCGGCGCCCCAAGTCCTTCGTCGCCGATCCGTCGGCAGGCGACCCTGAGGGTGAACCGCCCGGCCTTACCGACGGGTTGCGTCGGCCTCGGGCCCTCCACGGGCTCCACGGCGACCTCCGGAATGAAGTTGGCCTTCAGGGTGAAGACCAGTTCGGACCCGGGTCGATCGTCGGTCCTCACCGTGAATCGCGCGACCTTCGGGCCCGACTGTGGGCCGGGTCGAAGTTCCATCGCAAACGAAACACAGCCGCCCGAGGCGACCGAATCGGGGACCGTCACGAATTTCGAGCAACATGGCACCAGCGCGACCGCGTCCAGGACCTTGACCGGGCGGTCCGTCGGGTTACGGACTTGAAAGGAATGCGTCAGCGGATCGTTCTTGGAGAGGACATCACCGAAGTCGAAGAGCTCCTCGCTCGCCACGAGCGACGGCCCCGCGTGGTCGGGTCGGGGACCACCCCGCGATCGCTCAAGGACAGACCTTGTTTCCTCCTCGCTTTCCGTCTCGCGGCACCCATAAGCGAAAAAAGCAATCAATGCTATCAATATATATATATATATATTGATAGCCGTGTGTTTTCGAGGCGGATGGTTCGCGGGTTGACATGTTCGTACCTCACGGTCCCATGAGCGGCGTCGCGGCCTCTCGGACACGAGGAAGAGCCAGGCGTTCGCCGGGGGACCGCATAAGAGCGGGGAATTCGACGTCGAACAAGTCTCTTGTCAACTGTTATCCGGCCGCCCAGCCGAAATCAAGTGAAAAAAAACAAAATAAGGACGGAACCTGGCTGGAGAAGGCCCGTTCACGGGTCCGCAAAAGACACTCCGGCGAGGTCCCATCCCGGATCGCATTCGCGGGACGTGGGGCGGTCCCCCACGGAGTCCTTCCTTTTTCCCCAAACCCCCATCTTGACTCCCGTCGATTCATCCCGTAGGATCATAGGGTGCGAAACTCTCAACTTGGTCTCCCCATCATGGCGTGCAGTTCAAGATCGCGCGAGGCCCATCAAAGAAACGCTCTAGAACCGACTGGTCCAAGGACCGACGCCGGCCAGGCCGCGTCCACCCGCGACGACCCTCCCGAGCACGACCGCGCCTGGAACGCTCTTCAATGTGTGCTTGCATGTGTAATCGCGGCGGAAGACCGCTCGGTGATGATCCGACGCATGGAAGAAGAGGCAGCCGATTGCTTGGAGAAGATGGGGCGACGGGGCGAAGAGCGGGCCCACGCCGGCGACGTGTTGACCGGCCCGCGACCCAGGGCCGAAGCGGATAGAGAAGTCCGGCAAAGGAAATCGCGTTATTCATTCCTCGACAAGGATCGGGGCGCGGGCCGTCAAGCGGTCGGCGACTCGGCCGAGTCCACCAAAGGGAGTGCGGAGGTCACTCGAAGGGCCCTGTCGGGTCCTCACCACGAGGCCGGCCCGAAAACGGAAAACAGACCCGTTTTGGGGACGCAAGCCCCTAGAATATCGTCTCTTACGACGACGAGCAAATTGGCGCAGGCCGCTCCTGGGACGATGACGCCGCGTACCTCCGAATCGACGCGGGTCCCTCAATCGGGACCAATCGTCCACCCCACGAATCGGCGAGAGCGGGTCAACGCGACCCTCCTGCCAAGTCCTCACCACAAGGCCGGCCCGAAAACGGAAAACGGACCCGTTTTGGAGACGCAAGTTTTTGGAATATCGTCTTTTACGACGACGATAAGATTGGCGCACCGCTCCTGGGACCGAATCGGCCGTCGCACCCCAATCGACACGAATCTCGCGATCGGGAGAGAACGTCCGACCCGCGAAGTATCACCCCGTGGGACGTCGCCGGAATGCCCCCTGCGGGAAGGGTCCGAACAAGGCCGTGACCCAACCCGAGGCGGAGGGCGGTCCACGCTGGGCCGATAAGACGCGATATATGTATCGCTAATTGTGGCGTTTCGTTCAGGTTCTTTGGCAATCCGGGCTCGGTGGATCAACGGCGGCGGACGGAGCGCGCCGCCTTCTTGCCGGCGGGTCCCAGGGAACGGGCGTTCGCGAGTGTCGTCGGGTCCGCCGCGACGGCCGATGGACCCGGGTCTCCGGGTGAATTCCATTGCACAAGTATGGATAACAAAAGGGGCCGGGGGCGTGGTCCGCGCGGTCGAGAAACACCGCGGGACGCTTACCAGCGGGTCCGTTCGTGCGGTAAGATCGCCGGTCGATCTGATGGGTCGGGACAAGGAGCCAAGCATGGGACGGGATGGACAGGGACGGGGCCGCATTTACGACGACATCACGCAGACGGTCGGCGACACCCCGCTCATTCGTCTGCGTCGCGTGACCGCCGGCTGCGTGGCCGAGGTGGCGGCCAAGCTCGAGAACTTCAACCCGCTCTGGTCGGTGAAGGACCGCATTGGCGTGGCCATGATCGAGGCGGCCGAGGCGGCCGGCCTGATCGGGCCCGAGACCGTCATCGTCGAGCCCACTTCCGGAAACACCGGCATCGCCCTGGCCTTTACATGTGCATCACGCGGTTATAAGTTAATGGTAACGATGCCTGAGAGTATGAGTCTGGAGCGGCGGCGTTTGCTCAAGGCGTTTGGGGCCCAGATCGTCTTGACCCCCGCGACCGACGGGATGCCCGGGGCCGTGCGCAAGGCCGAGGAACTCGCTCGGACGGTCCCGGGCGCCTTCATGCCTCAGCAGTTCCGCAACCCGGCCAATCCGGCCGTCCATCGCCGGACGACCGCCGAGGAAATCTGGCGCGACACCGACGGCCAAATCGACGTGCTCGTCTGCGGCGTCGGGACGGGCGGCACGATCACCGGTTGCGGAGAGGCGCTCAAGGCCAAGGCACCCGCCTTGCACGTGGTCGCGGTCGAGCCGACGGCCTCGCCGGTCCTCTCGCAGAAGCGGGCCGGCGCGGAACTCAAGCCGGGTCGACACGGCATCCAAGGAATCGGGGCCGGCTTCGTGCCCGACGTCCTCAACTTGTCCATCGTCGATGAAGTGGTCCAAGTGCGCGACGAGGAGGCCGTGGAAATGGCCCGACGCCTTGCGAAAGAGGAGGGGATGCTCTGTGGCATCTCGTGCGGCGCCGCGGCCTTCGCGGCGATCCAAGTGGCCAAGAGGCCCACGCTCGCGGGCAAGCGCGTCGTGGTCGTGCTTCCCGACCTGGGTGAGCGCTACCTTTCCACCTCGCTCTTCCCCGAATGAGCCAGCCAGGGCCGTTGGAGGTCCCGTTCGACGTCCACGACGCGATGGTCGCGCACTGCCTGCGAGAGTCCCCCATCGAGGCGTGCGGCCTTCTCGGCGGCGTGGGCCGGCGTGTCGATTCCTTCCACCCTCTACGCAACGCTTTGGCCAGCGAGACGCGCTACGAGGCCGACGGCGCGGACCTGGTCGCGGCGGTGGTCGGCCTCCGTGAGCGGTCGGCCGAGATCTTGGCGATCTACCACTCGCACCCGCGCTGGCCGGCCGTCCCGAGCCGCACCGACCTGGAAACCAACTATTATGAAGACGTGCCTCGAATCATCATCTCACTCGTCGGTGAGGTCCCCGAGGTGAGGGTCTGGCGGCTCTTCCCGAACGCGTATCAAGAACTCTCCTGGCGGCTCGTGTCCCGGCGCGGGGTCATTCGCTGACGCGACCAAAACAGACAAGCGTGATGTCGTCGCTTTGCGGTTGCCCGGCCGAGAACTCGTGGGCCCGATCCAGGAGCCAGCGGCCCGCGCCGGCGACGTCGGCGGGGGCCTGTTCGATCGCTTTCACGAGCCCTTCGCGACCCGGCCGTCGCGAGTCGCCGTCGTGACCATCGGTCAGGCCGTCGGAATGGAAGACGACCAGGTCCCCCGGCGCGAGTGGGATCGTCACTTCCGTATACGTGGATTTCTCATCAAATCCGAGCACAGTTCCCTTGGACGTCGGCGCGATCGACTCGACGCGCCCATCGGCCCGGCGAACAAGAGGGTCGGGGTGCCCGGCGCGCACCACCGTCAGCGTGTGCTGGGTCGGGTCGAGCACGCCCAGAACGAGCGTGACGTAGCGCTCCGGGTCGTCCAGGAGCCGAACGAGGTCGCGATTGATCCGGCCGACGATCGCGACCGGCGTTTCCTCGACGAGCACGGCCCTGCGCAGAAGGGTCGAGGCGCGGGCCATCAGTTTGGCCGCGGGCATCGCCTTGCCCACGACGTCGGCCACGGCGATCGCCAGGCGACCCGGCCGGGTTTGGTCTCGCGGCGGCATGGGCAGGTAATCGTAGAAGTCGCCGCCGACGAACTCGGCCGGTTCGTAGCCGTCCCAGAAGTGATATCCGGGCGGCGCCGGTCGCTCTCCGGGCAGTAAGGCCCATTGGAACTCGCGCGCGTCGCGCTCGGCCTGACGGACCTCCGCCGCCAGTCGCTGCAGGCGGGCGTTCTCCACGAAGGTGCCCACCGGTCCGGCCACGGCGGCGAGGACGTCCAGGTCGTCCTGGGTGAAGCGACCTTTGCGGCGGCTCGTGTCCATCTGGATCATGCCGACGGGCCGACGCTGGTGGTCGCACAAGGGTGCGCACATCATCATATACGCCTGGGAATGGGCGATGCTCTCCTCGGAGGAGCCGGGGCCCAGCGCGTCCTGGCAGAGCAGGGCCTTCGCCTCGCTGATCACGCGGGCGAAGAGCGTCCGGCTGAAATAAACGGACGAGTCGCGACCCTCCCGATGCCGGACGAACCGCTCCAGTCCTTGTGGGCCCTCCAAGACGACAAGTCCCTGATCGGACTCCGGGAAGATGGCGAAGAGGCATTCCAGGGCGCGAACGGCGATTTCCTCGGGATCGCGCGACTGACCCAGGGCCTGGCAAATCTCCAAGAGCCCCTTCAACTTCGCTTCGGGCCGATAGAGGACGATGTCGTCTGATGACGAGGGGGGATGGACCACCCCTTGGATCGTCGTCGTGTCATCGTTGAGGCGGCAGATGAACTGATAATTGATGATGCGAATACGGCTGCCATGACGCAGGCCGACTTTCTGCCCGCGGATCAGGGCCCCATCGACCTCGGTGCCGTTGAGGCTATTGAGGTCTTCGATCCAGAAGGCGCCGTCGGCACCGAGGACGACCCGCGCGTGATGGCTCGAGACCGCCTTGAAGGCGTCGCGCAAGACCACGTCGCAATCCGATCCGCGGCCGATGGTCAGGCCCCTTTCGCCCAGGTCGATGGAGCGCCCCGGCTCGGGACCGACGGTCATCAAGAGGGAGGCACGATTTACAACCGTCCCCGTCGTCATCGGGCGACCTCCTCATTCCTTGCGGCGGCGGCGCGCGCTCCAAAAAAGCTAACCGAATGGCGTGGGTTTCGCCATGTCATACCCGACGTTTCCTACCCGAAAGGCCCACCCCGAGTTTCACACCGCCGCCGCGCGAGGTTGAACGGCGGGACCTTGGCCGATTAGACTCGCTGCTATCGGAGACCCGGGTGGTCGTCCCACCCGCCGAACATACACTCGAGACCTTTCATCCATGCAACGTACGCTCATCATCCTCAAGCCTGACTGCGTCCAGCGCCGCCTGGTCGGTGAGGTCCTGCGTCGGTTCGAGGCGAAGGGCCTGGAAATCGTCTCCCTGAAGTTCATGCGCGTGACCAAGGCCCTGGCCGAGAAGCACTACGCCGAACACAAGGAGCGGCCCTTCTTCCCCAACCTGCTTGAGTTCATCACGAGCGGACCCGTGGTCGTCGGCATTCTGGAAGGCCCCGAGGCGATCGCGGTCGTCCGCACGCTCCTGGGCGAGACCGACGGCATCAAGGCGGCCCCCGGCACGATCCGCGGCGACTTCGCCATCAGTAAGCAAAACAACCTCGTCCACGCGAGCGATGGCCCCGAGAGCGCCTCGCGCGAAATCGCCCTCTGGAGCGCCGAGGGCTGAGATGAACATCAAGGCCGAGATCGACAGGCTCCGGCGCGAAATCGATCGTCATAATCACCTCTATTATGTCGATGCCGCGCCCGTCATCTCGGACCTGGAGTTCGACAAACTCCTCAAGCGTTTGGAAGACCTTGAGGCCGCCCATCCCGACCTCGTCACTCCCGACAGTCCCACCCAGCGCGTGGGCGGACAGCCGCTCGACGAGTTCCGCACGGTCGCCCACGCCGTCCCCATGCTCTCGATCGAAAACACGTACAACGAGGAAGAGGTCCGCGAGTGGGACGCGCGCGTCCGCAAGACCCTCAATCCAGGCGAACTCGTCCATTACGTCGTCGAGTTGAAGGTCGATGGCGTGGCGGTCGGCCTCCGTTATGAAGACGGGCTCCTCGTCCTGGGCGCGACGCGAGGCGACGGCACACACGGCGACGACATCACCGCGAACGTCAAGACGGTCCGCAACGTCCCCCTGCGTCTGGGGGACGAACCGCCGGCCGTGTTGGAAGTGCGCGGCGAAGTCTATATGACCAACGCGGAACTCGCCCGACTCAACTCGATCCGCGTCGCGGAGGGTGATGCCCCCTTCGCCAATCCACGGAATTCGACGGCGGGCTCGCTCAAGCTCCTCGACCCGCGCTTGTGTGGTCAACGGCGCCTCATGTTCGTCGCCCACGGTTTGGGGGAAGTGAGCGGCGGCGAGGAACGCTCGTACGCGGCCTTGTTGCGGAAGATGCGTGGCTGGGGCCTGCCGACGACCCCGAACACAGCCACTTACGCGACGATCGACGAGGTGATCGCCCACGCCGAATGGTGGAAGAGCGAGCGCCACACGCTCCCATTTCAAACCGACGGCCTTGTCATCAAGGTAGACGACCTGGACCAGCGCGCCCGCCTGGGCACACGGTCCAAGAGCCCGCGTTGGGTCATCGCTTACAAGTACGAGTCGGAGCAGGCCGTCACGAAGGTCTTGCACATCGGCGTTCAAGTCGGCAAGACCGGCAAGCTCACGCCGGTCGCTGATCTTGCCCCCGTTGCCCTCGCCGGGACGGTCGTGAAGCGGGCCACCCTGCACAACGCCGAGGAAATCGCGCGGAAAGACATCCGGGTGGGGGACACGGTCGTCGTGGAAAAGGCCGGCGAGATCATTCCGCAAGTGGTGCGCGTCGAGCACGAGGCGCGGACCGGCGACGAGGTCCCGTTCGTCTTCCCAACGCACTGCCCCAACTGTGGCGCCCCGGCCGTGCGCGAGGCCGACGAAGTCGACTTCCGCTGCTCGAACCCCCCTTCCCTCTGTTCAACGCAGCTCGAAGGCCGCATCCGCAACTTCGCCCGCCGCTCCGCGATGGACATCGAAGGGATGGGCGAGAAACTCGTCGATCAGCTTGTCCGCAGCGGATTGGTCAAGAGTTTGGCCGATCTCTATCGTCTGGAACTCGGTCCACTCGCCGACCTGGAACGGATGGGGGAAAAGTCGGCTCGAAACGTCCTTGATGGTCTGGAGGCGAGCAAGGAGCGCACGCTGGACCGCTTCCTGACGGGCCTGACGATCCGTCACGTCGGCGAGCGCGTCGCGGAACTCCTCGCCGAGCGCTTCGCCGCGATCGAGGACCTGCGAGCGGCGACGCTCGCCGAGATCGCCGCCATTCCCGGCCTGGGGCCGATCGTCGCGCAGAGCGTTTTCGACTTCCTCCAGGACAGGGACAACCAGTTCCTGCTCGACGACCTGGCCGCGGTGGGCGTTCGACCCAAACCGATGCCCAAGGCGAAGGACTCGGGCGGACCCCTCCCCTTCGCAGGTCAGACCGTGGTCATCACCGGGACCTTACCGCGCCGGTCGCGAACGGAGGCGGAGGCCCTGGTCAAGAAGCTGGGCGGCAAGGTCACCGGCTCGGTCTCGAAATCGACCACGTTCCTCGTCGCCGGCACCGACGCGGGAAGCAAACTCACCAAGGCCAAGGAACTGGGCATCGCCGTGATCGACGAGGACGAACTCGATCGCCGGGCCGGCCTCTCCTGATCCAATCGCGAAAGGCGAGGCGCTCGCTTCCCTCATCGTTCCTTACCGGCCATAATCGGGCCCACGCCCCCAAGCACTCCCCTGTCGAGACCGAGCCATGCGGTCCCCACTGCTTTTATTGACCTGCCTCCTGACTGGACCGATGATGGAACAGCAAGACGCGCGACGACCGATCGACGCGGCGCTCGCGGCCCGGCAGCCGGCGCCCGGCACGGTCACGCCCGGCTCGATCGCGTTCACTCAAGACGGCCGGGCGGTCTCGTATCTCAAGGCGGAAGGTGCCGGTTTGAGCCGGGCCCTTTGGTCGGCCGGCCGCGACGGCGAACCAAAGGTGATCGCCCGCGCGCCCGTGGAAGAGGCCCTCTCGCGTGAGGAAGAACTCCGCCGCGAACGGCAACGCCTCACGTCCTCGGGGATCGCTCAAGTCGTCCGGGCCGAGGCGGCCGACCTCTTCGTCGTCCCGCTCAACGGCGACTTGTATGTTCAAAAAGGATTGGAAGGGGGCCTTCAGCGCGTCACGAACTCGGCGGCGCCGGAGATCGACCCCAAGCCGAGCCCCGACGGCAAGCGCATCGCGTTTGTGCGCGAGGGGGACCTACACGTGATCGACCTGGTCGGCGGTCAGGAACGACAGCTCACGACGGGGGCCGTTGATGGTCTTACCCACGGTCTCGCCGAGTTCATCGCCCAAGAAGAGTTCGACCGCGAGACCGGCTTCTGGTGGTCGCCCGACGGCTCGATGATCGCGTTTCAAGAGACCGACGAACGACACGTGCCCCTCTTCACGATCGCCCATCAAGGCGGCGCCGAACCGACTGTGGAGACGCATCGCTATCCGTTCGCCGGCAAGGCCAACGCCAAGGTCCGACTCAACGTGGTCCCCGCCGCGGGCGGCGCACCGCGCCCGCTCACGTTCGCGGGCCCCGATGAGGACGTTTACCTCGCCCGAGTCGCTTGGGACGGCCCTTCTCATCTTCTTGTGCAGGCCCTATCCCGCGATCAAAAAACGCTCAAATTGGTTCGCATCGACATCACCACGAATCAAAAGACCTTGCTCCTGGAGGAGACGTCGGCCCACTGGGTGGACCTGCACGACGACTTGCGTGTCGTGCCCGGGACAGGCGAGATGGTCTGGTCGTCCGAACGAAGCGGTCCTCGTCATCTCGAACTTCGCGATCGCGACGGCAAGTTCCTGCGCTCGCTGACTTCCGGGGAATGGCCGGTCGAGACCTTCTCCGCGGCTCGCGGGACGCGCGGGGTCGTGGCGGTGGACGCCAAGCGTCGCGAAGTCTGGTTTCAGGCTTGGCGGGACACGCCCCTCGAGGCCCAACTCTTCCGGGTCTCGCTCGACGGCGGGCCGGTCACGCGGGTAACGCGCGAGCCGGGCACGCATCGCGCGGTCGTCGCGCCCGATGGAGAGACGTTCGTCGATGTCCACTCATCTCGCCGCAAACCGCCGACCACCACGTTGCGCGATCGCGAAGGCAAGGTCCTCAAGGTCCTTGACGACGCGGCAAGCGACCCTCGTGTCGCGGAGCTCGCGCTAGTGCCGCCGCGCGTCACCGAGTTCAAGACGCACGACGGCGCCCGACTCTTCGGGGCCTATTACGCCCCCAAGAAAGTGCCGCCGGGAAGCAAGGCGCCTTTGATCGTGCTTGTTTATGGCGGCCCGACCGTGCAAACGGTGACCGATTCGTGGGCCCTCACGGCCGACCTGACGGCCCAGTTCTTCACCGAGCGCGGCTTCGCCGTTTGGAAGTGCGACAATCGCGGGTCCTCGCGCCGCGGCCTGGATTTTCAGGCGGCGCTGAGTCGCAACATGGGCGACATCGAAGTGCGCGACCAGGTCGAAGGAGTACGCTTCGCCGCGGCGAGCTTCCCCGAAATCGACCTCGATCGCGTGGGTGTGACCGGCCGCAGTTACGGCGGTTACATGACGCTCATGTGTCTGGGCAGGGCCCCTGAAGTGTTCCGCGCGGGGATCGCGCAGGCGCCCGTGAGCGACTGGGACGGCTACGACACCGGCTACACTGAGCGCTACATGGGCACGCCCGCCGACAACCCCAGCGGCTATCGCGCGGCCTCGGCCTTGACCCACGCGAGCAAGGTCCGCGGCGACTTACTGCTTGTCCACGGCCTGCTCGATGAGAACGTCCACTTCCGGCACACGGCGCGGATGATCGAGGCCCTGATCGCGGCCGATCGCACGTTCGAAACGCTACTCATGCCCGAGGAGCGGCACGGCGTCCGGCGGGAACACAACCGCCGCTATCTGCTTGATCGGATGGCCGCCTTCTTCGAGCGCACGTTGGCCCCGCGCGGAGCGAAGCCATGATCGACCCGGTTTATCAACACGCCCGACGCGAGGCGATCATCATCATCACCGCGTGGCTGGCCGCGACGGCCTACTGTTGCGGCTACTGTTACCTTTACGGGTACGAGAGGCCCGGATTCACGCCAGGCGCCGAAGACATCGACCCGGTGCTGGGCGTGCCGTCTTGGTTCTTCTGGGGGGTGATCGCCCCGTGGGCTGCTTGTGCGATCTTCATCTTCATCTTCGCGGGTTTCTGCATCGCCGATGACGATCTCGGCGCCGACCACGAGGCGGAACTCGAAGCCGACATTCGCGAAGGGGGCCCGCTGGGATGATCACCTGGGAAACGCTGCAACGTCAGTGGCCCACCTTGCTCGCCTTGATCGTCTTCACGCTGATCTCGCTGGGGATCGGCGTGGTGGCGAACATCGTGGGCAGCCGCCAGGCCGGCTTCCTGCGCAAGTATTTCTTGGGCAATCGGTCGATGGGGGCGATCACGGTGGCCCTCACGGCGGCCGTGATGTCGGGCGGGACCTTCCTGGGTTTCCCGTCGTTGGTATACACGTTCGGCTGGGTGGTGGGCTTGTGGATCGCCTCGTACATGATCGCTCCCCTCACGTACCTCGGCCTGATGGGGAAACGGATCGGACAACTCTCGCGACTCACGGGGGCCGTCACGTTGCCGGACCTCTTCCGCGAGCGATTCGGCAGTCCGCTGCTGGGCCTCTTCACGAGCCTGATCATCCTCTTTTTCCTCACCGTCTTCATGGAGGCCCAGTTCGTCGCCGGCGCCAAGATCATCAAGGTCGTGCTCACGGGCGAGTCGCTCAGCCAGATCGCCAAGGCCGAGGACGTGGACACGACGGACGGCCCCGCCGCCGCAGCCAAACCGACGATCACCAAGGAAGAGCGGGAAGCGGCCGAGAAACAAGCCTATTGGATCGCCCTGGCGATCTTCACGCTGACGGTCGTCGCCTACACCACTTATGGCGGTTTCCTAGCGGCCGTTTGGACCGACGTGTTTCAAAGCCTGGTGATGGCCGTGGGGGTGGTGATCCTCTTACCTCTCGCGCTCGCCGCGAGTGGGGGCCTTTATGAGGCCACCGTGCATAGTGTGGGCAAGGTCGGCACCGGCTTCGCCTTCGGTCCGGGGGCGGGACGCGCCTTCCATCCGATCACGATGGCCTTCTCGTACTTCGTCATGTGGGCGATCACGGGCGCGGGACAGCCTTCCACGCTGGTCCGCCTGATGGCCTTCCGGGATTCGCGGACCCTTCGCTTCTCGATCATCTACGTGACCATTTACAACGCGATCATCTACGTTCCCTTGATTTTTATCTTCATCACGGCGCGCACGATTTTGCCCGACCTAAAAGATAGCGATTCGGTGATGCCGACGATGGTGGTGAAACTGGCCAACCCGTATGTCGCCGGTATCATCATGGCGGCCCCTTATGGGGCCGTGCTCAGCACGGTGAGCGGCTGGCTCTTGATCATCGCGTCGGGCCTGGTACATGACCTCTATCAGCGCTTTCTGCGACCCAAGGCGAGCGAAAAGGAGATCGCTCGGGCGAGTTATCTGGCAACGATCGTCGTGGGGCTGGGGGTCGCCTTCGCGGCCAGTCAGCAACCACCGTTCCTCCAATTGCTGGTGGTCTTTTCGAGCACGGGGCTGGCGGCCGCCTTCCTCGTGCCCGGCTTGATGACCTGCTTCTGGCGGCGGGCGAGCACGCAAGGGGCGATCGCGGCGATGCTCATCGGCCCCGCGATCACGATTTCGCTCTACATGCTGGGCAGCAATCCCAGCCTGGCGGGCTCGCTTGGCCTGCCCCCCAATCCCGAGATTGGCCCCCCGCGCGGCTTACGGCCCTATTATCTGCTCGGTTTCGACCCGTGCGTTTGGGCGATCCTTGGTTCGATCGTCGCGGGCGTGTTGGGCAGCCTCGCATCGCGACCACCCGACGCGGCCCGCGTCTCGCTCCTCTTCGACAAGCAGCCGCCCAACGCCCCCGCGCCCGCCACGCTCGACCTCCACCCCGAACGCGCGGCGGAGGTCTTGCGGCCGGCGACGTGATGAGTCCCAGGCACTCAAGACACGACCGCCGCGATGCGCTCATGCGCGTCGAGGACGCCTTTGTCGTAGTCGCATACTTCACCCTCCTGGGCGATGACCATCTCGAGGACCTCATCGACGGCATCGTCCAGGGCCACGCCCCCCCTTCCCTTCAGCCTTAGGCCTTAACCGAAAAGAGCGAGTCATGGCGACCATTCTGGACCCGAGGCCCGCGGGCCCGACCGACGCCTTACAGCTGGCGGCCCTTGAGAAGTACATCGGCCATTCTCTTCCGAAGGACTATCGCGAATTCCTCTTGCAATTCAACGGCGGCCGTCCCGATCCCAATGCCTTCACACTCCAGAGCGATTACGGTGAAGACGAGGACGTCGTGCATTGCTTTTTCCCGATGCGGGACCTGGCCCTTGGTGAGGTCGAGGGCACTTACGAGGGGCTACCGACCTGGCCACTGCATTGCGCGTGGGACGACCTCCAAAACGACCTCGAGAACTTGTATGAACTCGAACTCGACCCGCCCGTGCTCCCGATTGGGACCGATGGTTCGAGCAATTATATCAGCATCGTCTTGACCGGCGACGAGGCGGGCGCGGTCGTCTTCCTCGACCATGAGACCGCCGAAACTTGGCCTCTCGCCCCCAGTTTCACGGCCTTCTTGGGGGCCCTGCGCACGGGGACGCCCTGACTTCGCTGACTGAATACGATTTCGGTCAAGATCAATCCCGCTCGCCATCCTCGCCTTCAAGTTTGCGGTAGAGCGAGGAGAGGGCCAGGCCGAGGCGTCGGGCGGCCTCGCGCTTGTCGCCGCCGCAGCGGTCGACGACCCGGCGGACATGGAGCCGCTCGAACTTCGCGGTGGCCAGGCGCAGGTCGTCGGTCTCTTCGTCGTCGTCGATCTCGGCGAAGAGGTCGGAGGGAAAATCGTCGGTCCCCAGGATGGGGCCTTCCCCGAGGATCACGGCCCGTTCCAGGGCGTTGTCGAGTTCGCGGACGTTGCCGCGCCAAGGGGCCTTGGTCAACATCCGGATCGTTGCGCTGTCCACGCCGTCCACGCGCTTCCCCAAGTCCCGGACGTGTCGGGCCAGCAAGGCGGGGACGAGTTCCGGGATGTCTTCGGGCCGTTCGCGGAGTGGCGGCGTGCGGATCGCGACGACGTTTAATCGGTAGAAGAGGTCCGCGCGAAACCGATTCGAGGCGACCGCCGCGGGAAGGTCTTGATTGGTGGCGGCCAAGACGCGCGCCTGCACGGGCACGGGCCGAGTGGCCCCGACGGGCAGGACCTCGCGCGCCTCGATCGCGCGAAGCAATTTCGCCTGCGTTTGGGCGGCCATCTCGCCGATTTCGTCCAGAAAGACCGTGCCGCGACCGGCCGCGAGGAAGAGGCCAGTCTGGTCGCGGTCGGCACCTGTGAAGGCCCCTCGGACATGGCCGAAGAGTTGGTTTTCCAGCAGGTCGTCCGGAATCGCCGCGCAGTTGATGGCGAGAAAGGGGGCGTCGGGGTCGAGACCCGCCCCGTGGAGGGCCCTGGCCACGAGTTCCTTTCCCGTGCCCGATTCCCCCGTGATCAGCACGGTACTGCGCGTCGGGCCCGCCTTGCGGATCAGGTCGCGCACGGCGCGCATCGCTCGGCTGGAGCCGACCAGCGTCTCGGAGCGGTGTTCGCCGTGGAGCTGCCGGCGCAGGGCCTGGTTCTCGCGGACGAGGCGGCGGACGCTCATGAGGCGTTCGATCTTCGTGAGCAGCTCATCGAAGATCACCGGCTTCATCAGGTAGTCTTGGGCGCCGCGGCGAAAGGCGGTCACGGCCGTTTCGACGGTCGCGTACGCCGTGATCATCATGACCATCGTGTCCGGGCGCAGGAGCATCATGCGTTCGAGCAGGTCGAGGCCGTCGAGACCGGGAAGCTGGATGTCGCAGAGGGCGATGTCGGGGTCGAACCCCTGCACGGCCCTGAGGGCGGCCGGGGCGTCTCCCGCCACCTTCACCTCGTAGCCCTCGCCTTCGAGGAACTCGTGGAGCGTGGCGGCGATCACGTCCTCGTCGTCGATCAGCAGGATGCGTCCCTTGGTGGGGTCGCGTTCGGCCGTCTCAGCCGACCGCGAGGGCGCCCGCCTTGTCGAGACGTCTTTCATCGTCGGTCGCTCCCCCGATCGGCTCGTCGCCATTGACGCGCGCGGGCAGGGCCCTGAGACGCACGCTGAAGGTCGTGCCTTGGCCAAGCTTTGTGCGGTACGTGAGCGAGCCGCCGAGTTCTTCGATGATCTGACGGCTGATGTAAAGGCCCAGGCCCGTCCCGCGCGCCTTGGTCGTGAAAAAGGGCTGAAAGAGGCGCGGCTGGTCGGACTCGGCCACGCCTCGTCCGTCGTCCTCGACCTCCCAAACGACCTCACGTCCCTCGTGCCTGCCTTTGATCGTGATCCTGCCCCCTTTAGAAGTCGCGTCCACCGCGTTGAGCAGCAGGTTCAGGATGACCTGCGTGATGTGGTCGCGGACCGCGCGCACGGGCGGCAGGTCGTCTTCGATCTCGGTGCGGATCTCGCGCTGCTTGGTCCGTTGATAGTACTTGGCGATGCCCAGGGCCTCGTCGACCACCTCCGTGAACCGCACTGGCCCGAGCGCGTTCGAGCCGGGGCGCGAGTAGTCGGTCAACTCGCGGATCGTCCGTTGAATGCGCGTCAACTGGCGGCCCGCCAGGTCGAGCTTGTCGGCCGTGTAGGGATCGGGCCCTCGGCGCTGGAGCATCTGGACGAGCGACGAGAGGGCGGCGAGGGGGTTGCCGACCTCGTGCGCGATCCCCGCGGCGAGCAGGCCGAAGGCGGCCATTTTCTCCTGGTGAATCATGCGCGCCTGAGAGTTTCGTAAGGCGTCGGTGCGTTCGGCCACGCGAGCTTCGAGTTCCGCGCCGTGACGCTCCAGGGCCACGTTGGCGGCCTCAAGGCGTTCTCCAGTGGTCCGCAGCAAGCCGGCGAGCGAACTGACGGCCCACGTGACCCAGCCGAGCATCGCCACGATGAGCACTAGCGAATCGGGTCGGGCGCGACTCCGTCCCAGGGCCCAAGTCACCAGGGCGAGGCTCAGGCAGTGCATCGCGAACGTGAACCAGGCGACGGACCTCGGGTAACGGATCGCGCAGCAGATCAACGAGAGCAAGTAATACCAGCGGAAGGGGCTGTCCAGGCCGGTGTCGTAAAAGCAGAGCAAGGCCAGGAAGATCGCTTCCATGGTGGAGACGAACAAGGGCCAACGACGTAAGAGACCTTGGCCCCGGCGATGGAAGAGGGTGTCCACCAGGGCGAATCCGGCCCCCAGCGCGAGCATCGAGCCCACGGCGCGCGGGTCACGCACGGCGTCGAGCCGGGCCAGGAGCAGGACGTATCCCATCACGACGCCGAACCAGCGGATTTGGACGACGATCGACTCCGTGGCGAACTCGCGGTCGCTTCGGGATGGGAAGTCCGACCTCTCGGGGGCCTCGCGCGTGGCCATCATGGATTGGTTCCCGCTTTCACCCTGGGACAGACCCATTATAAGCGGCAACGGGCCCAGCGGCGCGATCGCCGATCCGCGTGGGCCCGATTTGTTGCTTTCTCCGCCTGGCCACGACATAATTCGTTGGTCGAGGCCGTGAGACGGGCCTTGGCCTCCCGATCGAGGAAGGGGTCCCTCTTGGGCTGGCTCGGCCGCGCTCGAAACATGCTGCAAGGGGGCGACGGCCCCGAGTCCAGCGAACCCCAGTATTATCGGATCACCTGTCCTAACGGCCACGCCCTGAGAGGATTGCGGACCGAGGGCTTTCAGGCCCTGCGCTGCCCCTCTTGTGGCGAAGGGGTCTTCATTCTGCCGGTCAGTCCACTCCCCGAGCCCCCGGCCCCCGCGGAACGCGTGCCCAAACGCACCCGGCCGGAGCGGTCGGAGGCCGGCAATGCCGGATGGGACGAAGGCCCGATCCCGTTGGAGAACGCGCCGATCGCGACCGCCGCCGCCGCCGAGGAGGACCTCGACGAGATCGAATGGGAAGACGCGACGGCGGACCCGGCCCCTGGACCTCCGCAAGCGTTCCCTGAAGACGCCCCGCCCCGTCCGTCCGCACGCCCTCGTCCAGCCCCGCCGAGGCAGCGGGAGGAAATCGGACCCGCGCCCCCGCCTCGACCCCTGGTGCCCGTCGCCCCGAAGGCATCATTACGCGACTGGGCCTACGACCACAGGCATCGCTTGGTCTTCGCGGGTGTTCTCGCACTCTTCCTCCTGACGGTGGCGACCGTCTGGCGCCGACGGTTGTTGGAGGACGCGCCTCGGGCCATCGAGCTAGCGCAGGAGAAGGGGATCGAACTGCTTGAAGCGGGCAAGTTCGACGAGGCCAATCTGCTGCTCAGCAAGGGGGCCCGCGCGGTGGACGCCATCGGCGGCGCCCACCAAGGGGCCGCGGCCGTCCGACAAGCCGCCGCCGAGGCGGCCCTCTTCGTCAACCTGGGCCGCTCCAGCCTGGAGTCGTTGGTTGACGAGGCGGGACGCTTCGACCCCCCCGCCTCCTGGCCTGCTGAATTCAAGCGGCTTTACGCGGGCCAAGCGGTCATCTTGGAGGGCCGCGTGTCGAACCAAGATCGGCCCAGCGACACCAGCCCCCGCCTCGACCTTCGGGTCATGACCGGTGACGGCCCTCGCCCCGTGCGCACGGGGCGAATCGACATCTCGAAACTGACGCTTTTCAGCGGCACGCCTCCCAAGCCGGGCGACCGCGTGCTCTTCGGGGGACGGTTGGAGGCCTTGACGCTCGGGTCCGACGGTGATTGGGTCTTCCGGTTCGAGCCCGAAAGCGCCGTCGCGATCACGCACACTAGGGCACTGACGGCGATCGGCTGGCCCGACCCTGCGGCCGACGGAGCGGCTGGACGCGACGACCTGGGCGTCCCCGGAGGCCGGCGCGACGAGGGCTCATTGAGGGGCTTCACGGACCAGGAAGTCCAGGGACTGTTGGGCCGACCCGAAAGCGTGGCGCGATGGGCCACCCAGGGCCAGACCATCGAGCAATGGTCCTACCGGGGCCTGAAGGGGTCGCAAGTCATCAACTTCAAAAGACGCCCGGGCGAGCCCCGGATGACGGTCTCGGCCCATTTCTCGGCCCAGCAGTAGGCCCCCGGTCTCCATCCCAACATATCCCGAGGAAACTTCACCACAAAGACACGAAGAACACAAAGAAGGTGGAGATAAGATTTTCATTGAATGATAAATAGACTTCGCGCCGCCTTCGCTTCCCTCTACCCTTGATGTCAGCTTTCGTCGTGTCCAGGACCACTGGGCCCCAACCCGTTCCGCCCGCCCCTTTTTCTCCGACGGGTCCCCGGACATCGCGTCCCATTAGTTCATGCGTGGCTTCGCCGGAGGTCGATCCGAGACTCCTCATGATCATGGCCTCGGGCCGGTGGGTCTATCCGCAGGGAGCGTCCCGGCGCCGGTCCTTGCAATTCTCTCGACCGGCCATCCGTTCCCGGTGAGGTCAATTCGGGCCCTGCACTTTCCGGATGTGAGACGAAACATCTTCCCAGAAGGAGAGCCATACGGACTTCTCCTCCTCGGGGAGTTCGTTCAGGGCGTCTTCGTCGCGCACGGAAGCGAGCGCCGCGTCCTTGAGCCAGTGGCCCAGCGCCTCCGCGAAGGACCTCTGTGCCACGGGCGGGGCGAGGGCCCGGTCCTTCTCCCACTGCTGAAGCTCCGCCTTGAGCCGGCCGAGTGCCCGGGTCCGAAGCTCGGCGGCGCGCACTGGGTCGGGGCGCGGTTCGTCGAGGGCCTTGCCCGCGGCCGTCAGCAAGGCGGCCCGAGCGGCGAAGTAGCGCCAGGGGTCGTCCCGCTCGTCGGCCAATTTCGGCTGCGTTTCGAGCGCCTCGTCGGCGAGCCTCTCGGCGGCGGCGAAGCGTGAGGATCGCATCGCCGCGCGGGCCTGAACGAGCCGTGTCGCGACCGCCTCGGGAAGGTCGAGTCGAGTTACCGCCACGAGCTTTTCGATGATCGGCGCGAACCGCGCGTCGGCCGCGGCGATCTCTTTCAACTCGGCCATTGCCTCGACGGCCTCGTCGCGGCGGCCGATTTCGCTCGCGATCGAGATGAGGTTCGCCAGGTGGTTCGCGAGGTATTCCCGATACTTGGTGTCGGCGGGGCCGGCGGCCCTGGCCCGTTTCTGAGCCGAGATGGCCCGCTTGAGGCGATCGCGGGCCTCCTCGAGGCGGCCCGCGTGGATGTCGATGGTCGCCAGGTTGTTGAGCGCGGCCCCCAGCGTGCTCGCGTACTCGGGGGACTCGGGGTGCCGGGCGGTCAGCGCCTCCCAGCGAGGCAGGGACTTCTCGAACCACGGGGCCGCGTCCTCCTCGCGGCGCATCTCGTTGAGGATCGTGCCCAGGTTGTAGTAGCTCGACGCCAGGGCGGCCTGGCGATCGGTGACGGTCGGCTGTGCCTCGGCGAGCCGTTCCTTGATCCGGCACGATTCCGTGAGGGCCTCGAGCGCTTCATCGAATCGACGTGTTTGGAAGAGAATGAGCCCCATGTTGTTGTGGCACCCGGCGAGTTCTTCCAGGTTCGCCTCGTCGTCGGGAGCGGTCTGGGCGAGCTCGCGCCGGATGGTCAGGGCCCTCTGGAAGAGCGGGAACGCGCGATCGAGTTCACCCTGGCGAAGCCACAAGGCGGCGAGGTTGTTGAGGCTCAGGCAGAGGGCGGTGGAGTACTCGGCGTTTTCCGGCCGCTCCTGGACCAGGCGGTTGCGGATTGCGAAGGCGGCCTCGTGATTGCGGAGGGCGTCTTCGAGCCGGTCGCTCGCGACCTGCCGCGTGGCGATGTTCTCCAACGTGTTGGCCAGGTCGAGAGCGTATTGTCCGTTTTCCGGGACGGCCGCGGCCAGTTTCGAACGGATCGCCAGCGACTCTTCGAAGGCCGCCATCGCCTCCTCGGGCCGTCCGGTGTCGACGAGTAGTTGGCCTCGGCAGTGGTGCAGCCGTCCCAGTTCCGATTGATACGCGCGGTCCTCGGGGTCCTCGCGTGTGAGCCGCTCCCAAATCCCCTGACTGACGACATGCGAGCGGAGGGCGTCTTCGCGGTCGCCGATCTCGTCAGCGAGGTGGGCGTGGTCGTGGGCCGCCTCGGCCACCCGCACGAGGGAACGGGGCCGGAGGTCACCGCTCGACTCGATGCTCCGCCGGAGTTCAGAGAAATAGTTCAAAGGCTCGACGAGAAGGTCTTTGCGGAGGCCCTCGAGGGCCGGGTCCTTCTTGAGGGCCTCGTTGCGAATCACAACGTCCCGGAAGCGCTTGACCGCTTGGATCGCCAGGTCTTCCTGGGTCTCCGCGAACCGCCGTTGGCGGTCGAGGACCTGGTTCGCCAGTCCCAGGTCGGCGCGGGCCTTGGTCTGGACGATCGCCAAGGCGGCCAGCGCGGGGGTGGCGACGCTCAGCGCGACGGCGGCAGTCGCCACCAGGGTGCGGTGCCGGCGCGACCAACGGCCCAGACGGGCGGCCCGCGAGTCCCGAAGCGCGGAAATCGGCTCGTCGGCCAACCAGCGCTCGATGTCGTCGACCAAGGCGCGGCAGGAATCGTATCGCCTTTCGGGCTGAGTCGCCATCGCCTTGAGGCAGATCGCCTCCAGCCCCTTGTCGATGGACGGGACGACTTGCCGCGGCCTCGGAAACTCGCCGGCCATCACGCGTCGCTTCATTTCGCCGGGGGTCTCCCCGCCGATCGGAGGACGGCCGGTGATCAAGCAGTAAAGGGTGGCCCCCAGCGAGTAGACGTCGGAGCGCGGGCCCACCTCGGCCAGGTCGCCTCGGGCCTGCTCCGGACTCATGTAAGCGGGTGTGCCCAGCGGTGAACCCTGGAGGGTCTCGATCGAGTCCTGGCCCGAAGGGGGCCGCAGGGCCCCCTCTTCGCTCGGCTCGCCGGACGATCCCGTGGCCTTGGCCAGCCCCCAGTCGACCACCAGCGTCTCGCCGTGCTTGCCGACGATCATGTTGCTAGGCTTCAAGTCGCGGTGGAGGACGCCTCGGGAATGGGCGTAGTCGACCGCGTTGCAAACGTCCAGGAACCGACGCAGCAGTTGCCGCAATCCGAGCACGCGCTCCGACGGTTCGACCGACGCCTCGGACGCGCCTTCCCCCGCGGGTCGATGAAACCGCTCGATCGCCTGGCGCAAGGTCTCGCCGCGGATGAAGCGCATCGCGTAATAGGGCCGGCCGTTGTCGTAACGACCCAGCGCGTACACGGGGACAATCCCGGGATGCTCCAAACCGCCGGTGATCTCGGCCTCAAGGAGGAAACGGCGCCGGCTGGCGGGGTCGTCGGCGTTGCTCTCGCGGACCTCCTTGAGGGCGACCTCCCGACCGAGCTCGCGGTCCAGGGCCACCGAGACCACGCCCAGCCCCCCCTCGGCGTGCTTTCTCAAGACCTGGAACCGTCCCGATGCGCCGTCGTCCCCTCGCGACGAATCGGTCGGCACGGGCCCCGAGTCGTTGTCCACGTCGCGCCGCGCCTTGCCCAGAAACGTCAGTGTGGCTTCGACCTCCGGGTCGTGCAGGGCGGCCAGGCGCTGGACCGTCGATCGGCCCACCGCCAATGAGGCGAGACTTGCGTCCGCGTCGCCGCCATGGCGCTGAAGGTGCTGCGAGACCAGGTCGACCAGGAAGCCGCGAAGGGACTCGTCGATGACCCCATCCCGCAACAGAAGCCGGTCGATCGGGCGGGACTTGTCCCCGATCCACGTGGCGAGCGCCTTGAGAAGGGCCTCGCGGTCAATGAACCCGTTCTGAAAGGCGAGCAAGCCGAACAACAGTCCGCGAGCCGAATCCGACGACATGTCGATGTCTTCCCCGATGTCAGCCAAGGTCGGAGGGCCATCGCGATCGAGCGAACGACGCGAACACGATCACTCCGGACGCCCGATTCCGGCAAGACCATCAGATTGTCGATCGCTTCGACGATGGTCAACGCGCTCGGGCCAGACTCAATGGAACGGGTGGCCTCGGATCGGAGTCGAGGGTCCGTGCGCGACTTCTATTCTCTCCATCTCCCGACATCGGGGACTTCTCATCGGGCCCCCTCCGAGGACGCCCGGACAGCGAAGCGCGACCCCTCGGGTAGCGGGAAGCGCCTTTGAATCACACGGAATCGACATACACGATCGGGTCTCGCCATGCGCGGGGAATCGTCCGTTTCGCGTTCTGCGCGGCGGCGCTCACTTGTCCTTTCCGACCTTTCGGGTCAGGATGATAGGACTCATTCCCGCCCTCGGGGTCCAGGCCGACTTGCGCGCCCTATCGCCCCCTTTCCCTTGGCTTCAGGAGTCTTCGCTTCCATGACCCACAAGAAAGGCATGTCTCGCCGCGGGTTCCTCGGGACCACCGGCGCCGCCGTTGCCGCTTCAGCTTTCCCCCATCCGTCTATCGGCGACACCATCAAGGGGGCCAATGAGACCATCCGCTTCGCCGTGATCGGCCCAGGTGGTCGCGCCCAGGC
>CALLYK010000335.1 GCA_937858365.1 uncultured Isosphaeraceae bacterium
CCCCGAGTCCGAAGCGACGATGGGGGCGCTCGCCTTCCGCGGCTTCGCGGCGACGTTGATGGGCCGCGCCATCGTGCAGATCACCAGGCTCATCGGACCGGAGCGCTCGCTCTCGCGAATGACGCACAACATGAAGGCGACGATGAACTTCATGGAATTCACCGCGCGCAAGCTCGGCCCCGGCCAGCACGAGCTCGAGACGAAGGAAGTCGGAGAGCTGCCCTACTTCTACCGCGGCATGTTCCTCGAAGGGCTCGCGGCCTCGGCGCCGAAGCTGACCGTCTGGCTCGGATTGACGTTCAGGCCCACGTTGACGGACTTGTTGCTGTTGTCCAGGAGGCCGAACTCGTGGCCCTCACCATGGTACTTGTCCTTGCCGGCCGGGTACAGCGCGATGCACTGGTACTCGCAAGCCGCGCCTTCCGGCGTGAGATCCAGACAAGGTCCGACGCCGCCGTCGGTGCCGTTGTACACGCAGTCGTAGATCGCGGCACAGTCCGCGTCGTCGTCGCACGCGATGCGGTTGTTCGCGAGGTCCGCGCAGCTTCTGAACACCTTGAGCACGGTGTCCACGCTCGGAGTCCCGTTCGTGTCGATGAAGTACGTGCCCTGGGCGGGGGCGGTGAACGTGAACCAGATGTCGCTCGCGTCCCAGACGACCGCGGGTGCGCTGCTCTCGTTGGTCTCGGCCGTGCTGCCGGGAGCGACCAGCGCGGTGAACGATGCATCGCGCGCCGAGAACGCCCGCCAGCCGTAGGACGTCGACAGCAGGGCCACCGTCGTGGTGACGCGCGGCAGCAGTGGCAGCACGTCGGCAGGAGCCGCCTGCCAGGTGCCCGTCAGCGCGGAGAACAGGAACGGCTGCAGCGTGACCTGATCGGTGATCGCGACCACGACACCGGCGAGGGCCTCGCTGCCGGAGTCGACCGCCAGCGGCACGAACTGCGCGAGGGGTGCGGAGTAGGCGATGGCCGTCGGTCCGTCGACGACGACACCGCAGGCGACGTTGGTGCGCACCGACGCGAGCGAGGAGATCGCGGTCTGGCTCCAGGTGCCGCGAATCGCCGAATAGGCGTGCAGGCCGCCCACCACCGTGAACATGCCGAGCAGGTCCTCGGTGCGCGTCGACTGGATCGGTCCCGTGACAGCGGTGGCGAACGTTCCGGTGAGGCCGCTGAATCCGAGCCCCTGCACGCCGTCGTGCAACACGGCCCAGTCGTCGTCGCGCACCAGCGTCGCCGATGCCGGCAACGGCGCCGCGGCCCAACTCGCGTGCAACGCCGAGAACCCGTAGACGGTCGTGGTCCCGATCGCGATGCCACACGTGCCGTCACACGACAGCTGAACGATCGCCTCGGCGCCGGGATGGTCGTACCACTGGCCCGAGTAGGCGTCGAAGGCACTCAGCACCCCGCCGTCGGCGAGCAGCGCGACGTTGCGCTGGCTGTCGACCTGCGCCGTCGGCGAGATCGCGCGCGTGACCCAGTGGCCGACGAACCCGCTGAACGCGTGCAGCGAGGTCCCGTCGCGCACCAGCAGCACGGCGTCGTTGTTGTGCGTCGGTGGATTGACGAGCACGGCAGTCGGACTGACCGCGAGCGGCGCGAAGCGCCCACGCGTCGACGCGAACGCCGTCCACGTGCCGCTGTCGCGGACCAGCACGATGTCGTTGGTCTGGAATCGCGACGACCCGGCGGTCGCCGAGGTCAAGGGATCGCTGGCAATGACCGAGGTGCTGCGGCGGGCTGCCCGTCAGCGGGTGCCGGGCGCACCCCACGAGTTCAGCATCTTCTGGCGCGACAACGTGCTCCGGCTCGACGGCCGCGTGCTCGGTCGGGTACGCCGCAACCTGCTCTCGCACGGCCCGCGCAACCGGCAACTCCCGCGGATCGCGGGTGCGCTGCTCGATGAGCTGTGGCGGCAGGTGCGCAGCGAGCGCGGCCGGGAACGCGGCCGGGAGTACTTCGACGATGAGTTGCTCTCCACCGAGGCGTTCGTCGAGTTCGCCACCGAGTGGTGGCCGCCGCTGACCGCCGAGCAGGTGTTGACCTGGCTGCGCGATCCGGAGTTCGTCTCCCGGGTGGCCGACGGCGTGCTCGGCGCGGACGCCCAAGCATTGCTGACCTCGTCGTGGGGTGCGGAGTGGAGCGTCGAGGACATCCCGCTGATCGACGAGCTGCGCTATGCCCTGGGCGACATCCCGGCCAAGACCGGTGAACTCGGGGTCGACGACCTGGATCCGCTCGAGGGCATCGATCTCCAGGAGATCACCACCGCGGCCGAGCGGGAGTACGCCCCGTCGCGGCGCGGCTGGGCGCCGCCCACCCACCGGATCGAGGACGACGGCTACGCCCACGTCCTGGTGGACGAGGCCCAGGACCTCTCCCCGATGCAGTGGCGGATGGTGGGTCGCCGCGGCCGGGCGGCCACCTGGACCGTGGTCGGCGATGCCGCCCAGTCGTCCTGGCCCCGGCCGGCCGAGGCGGCCAAGGCCCGCGCCGAGGCGCTCGCCGGGCCGATCGGTCGACCGATCCACGAGTTCCACCTGTCCACGAACTACCGCAACTCCGCGGAGATCTACGACTACGCCGCCGGCTACGCCCAGCGCGTCGGATTGTCCGCCGACCTCCCCACCGCGGTGCGTTCCACGGGTGAGCACCCGGTTGAGCGCAGCGCCGGGGCGGACCTGGAATCGGCGGTTCGGGCGGCGGTCGAGGCCCTGGAGAAGCTCGACGAGAAAGGGGTCCTGACCAAGACCTCCACCCTCTTCCGCCTGGCCTCGACGGCCGCTTCGCCGGCGGTCGTTCATATCAGTGTTTATCGAAATGTCCCCGAAGGGGTGGCAGCGGGCGCGCCGCCGACCATGCTCGGCTTGCGTCCCGGCACGGTCCGCACGGGAAGCGGCTCCGGGGTCGTGATCGACAAGGCGCAGGGACTTATCGTCACCAACAATCACGTGATTGATGGGGCCGATGACATTGGTATTCGCTTCGGTCGCGGCGACGCGACGATCGCGCAAGTCGTCGGCACGGACCCCAAGACCGACCTGGCGGTCCTGCGTGTGCCCGGCCCCCTACGTGCCGAGGCCCGCTGGGGGGACTCCGACGCGCTCGACATCGGCGATTGGGTGCTCGCCATCGGCAGCCCGTTCGAGCTCGACCAAACCGTGACTTCGGGGATCGTCTCGGCGACCGGCCGGAGCAATCTTCGGATCGTCGGTTTCGACAGCTACGAGGACTTCATCCAAACCGACGCGGCGATCAATCCGGGGAACTCGGGCGGACCGCTCGTGAACCTGAAAGGGGAAGTCGTCGGCATCAACACGGCCATCATGACCGAGAACGGCGGCAATCAGGGGATCGGCCTGGCGATCTCGTCGGCCCTGGCGCGCAAGGTCGTGGAAGGCATCGTCAGCACCGGCCGCGTCGTTCGCGGCTACCTGGGCGTCGTGATCGAAGACCTGAACAAGGCCAAGGCCGCCGACCTGAACGTGCCCCTGACCGAAGGCGTGATCGTCCGCGAAGTCGAACCCGGCAGCCCGGCCGACCAGGCCGGCCTCAAGGTCGGCGACGTCGTGGTCGAGCTCGGCGACCAATCCGTCGGGGACGTGGACGCCCTCCGGCATCGCACCGCCTCGCTGAATCTTGGCTCGGAAGTCGCGTTGGCCTACTACCGGGACGGTCAATTGGCCAAGGTCCCCGTCCGCATCGAACCCCTGCCAATCCGCCTCCAACTCGGGTTCCAGGTGATGGAAATCGGCCCGCCGCTCACCGAGCAACTCCCCGACAAACCCCAGAAGGCCCTGATGACCACTCGAATCACGCCCGGAAGCGCCGCGGCCCGAGCGGGGCTCTTGCCCGGACTCTTCTTGCTCAAGGTCGGAGACCAAAGCGTGAGCGACCGTCTCGGGCTGGATTCCGCCCTCGCCGCTCGCGACACCAAGCAGGGCGTCCCCGTGCAACTTTTGGGACGGGATGGCCAACCGCGTACCATCACGATCGGCGGTCCGCCGCCCGTACCCAAACGCTGAACGCGAACCCAAGAACGGACCCCGACCCGCTAGCGGGTCGGTTTTCGGTCGTCAGTAGGGCTCGGTCGAAGTCTCGCCGACGGGCACTTCGGTCGCCGCACGCCTTCTTGGCGGCCCGTATTGGATGGTCAGGCCGGCGAGGATGGAGTCCACTTGCGCATCCATCCGGGCCGTGGACCCCGGGACCTGTCCGATCGGACCGGCGATCGCGTTGCGGAACCCATGGGACCAGCCGGTCGTGAGCACGACGTTTTCCGTTAGGCGGAGGCTCGCCCCGATCGACAGCGTGTTCTGAATGAACCCCGGGGCCTGGATATTGAAAAGCGTGTCCACTTGGTTGATAGGGTTCTGATTGAAGAGATAACCGGCCATCACGTTCATGTTGTCTGTCAATCGGTACTGACCGCCCACGGCCACCGCGAAGATGCTGTCCCAATTCAAACCGCCGCTAGCGATCGAGTTTCCCCAGAGCGCCGCGTTGCGGTAGTCGAAGTAACGGAAGTCGACATCGACCAGGAGTCGGTCGATCCCCTTGTACGCGACCCCCCACGAATAGACCGCCGGTATGTCGGCCTGAAGGCCGATCCTTCGCGGCGAAAGGTCCGGGTTGTAGCTGTTGTAAGACCACCGCTCCTGCCAAACAGGGCTCTTGTACGAGAAGCCCAGGTCCCAGTTGTCGGTCAACTGAAAAAAGACGCCCGCGACGAACCCGCCCCCCCAGAAGGGCCTGGAATTGGTGGCCGGAGGAAACGTCGCGATGCCGAACTGGTCCTTGGCCCCGGGCGCGAAGAAGGCGGGGTTGAATTGCACCGTGCCGGTCGTGACCACGGGTGCGACCGCCAGCGAAAGGCGCTCGCCCACACGGTAGGAGGCCATCGGCTCGATCGCGAGCAGGGCAGTGTTCGCATAAATCGGCCCTAAACCGAAGTAGTTGGGCGGTTGGCGCGGGCCCAGGGTCGGCGTGGTGAAATTCCCGGCGAAGTTTACGTTACCCCCGACGAGGCCGAAAATCCCCAAGCCCATCGTCAGGGGGGAGTCGGGAGAGAGCTTGAAGGACCCGCCCACGGCGACGTTGCTCGCCACGCCACTATCGCTCCGCGACGTGCCTAGGCGGTCCCTCGTCGGCAAGGTCCCATTGATGGACCTCGCGGGCAGGAAACCCGTGTAGTGCAGGCTGGGAATGACCAACTGCGGACCCAGGAGCACCTCGTCCCGTTCCAAGAAGCTCAGATTGGCCGGGTTCCAGTAGGCGGCGCCGAAGTCCACAGGGGCGGCGGTGGACGCCCCGGCCATGGAGCCGTTGATCGGACCGGCGAAGGGGGCCACCACCCCTTGTCCCAGAACGTCCCCAGCGGCGACGAGCACTAGCAACGCCGGGAACATCCGCTGCGCGAAGGCAAGGACCTTTGTCATGTTCTCAAGCCCGCGTCAAGCGGTTCGCCCTTGATGGGTCCGTGAAATGGGAGTGGGTGGAGCTCCGGAGGCGTCCCCGACCCGCTTAACTCGATCACGCTATCTCCAGTTTTCGGACGTCCCCCCATTTGGCCTTTGAGGAAAATCGTCACGACCCGCACGGTCGGTCGCGTGATGGAAGCCCAACCCCCCCGTGAGTGACCCCTTGACTTGGACACTTGGGCGATCGGACAATCCCGCGTAGGTCAGGGCCTCGCGTCTTCACCCAAACTACCAGGACCAACGCCGTCGTGGACCAGAAGCGTGGGCGTTTGTCAAGGCCCAGGTCCGGAAGCTAGGGCGGCGACCCTTCCAGAGCTTCTGCGGACTCGCCACAATCGTCAGTGCCGCCAGAGTTTACGCGATGAGCAACCTCGTCGGCAGGGCCACGGGAAAACTTGACGGAAATTGGTCCGGGGTTATACTTCCAGCAACCTGCGACTGGGCAACGGTGCACAGCGCCGACGGTCGGACCAAGTCGGTCGTCACGCGCAATTCACCATGGACCCGGGCCTGAGAATCTTCTTCCAGGAGCCCCCGGTGCCCCGCTTTTCCGAGACCACCCTGGCCGCGATCAAGCGGGCGGTTGACATCGTGGACCTGGCGGGCGAGTACCTGACCCTCCATCGGGCCGGGTCGCGTTTCAAGGCCCTCTGCCCGTTTCACGACGACCACAACCCCTCGCTGGAACTCAATCGCGAGCGACAGACGTTTAAATGTTGGTCCTGCGGGACCGGCGGCGACATCTTCGACTTTGTCAAGGACATTGAGAAAGTCGAGTTCCCCGAGGCCTTGCGCATGCTGGCGGAACGCGCCGGGATCACCCTGGAGACGGAACCACGCGGCCCGCAAGAGCTTACTGGCCCCACCCGGAGCGACCTGCTCGCCATTCATGAGTGGGCGGCCGGCGTCTTCGCCCGGGCCTTGCACGATTCGGCTGAGGCCCGAGAATACGTCGCGAGGCGCGGGATCTTACCAGCTAGCGTCGAGCGGTTCGGCCTGGGGTTCGCCCCCGATGGCCGCGACTGGCTCAGCGGCCTGGCCCGGAAGCACGGCCACCCCCTGCCCCTTTTGGAGGCGGCCGGGCTCCTGGTGGCGTCCGCCGAGCATCCCAGCCGCGTGCATGAGCGTTTCCGAGGCCGCCTGATCTTTCCCATCCACGACTTTCGTGGCCGAACCATTGCCTTCGGCGGACGCATTTTGCCCTCCGCGGAAAAACGTCTGGCCGAGGCCGGGTTGAGCGTCGCAAAATACCTGAACTCACCCGAGACAATCCTCTTCCAGAAACGCCGACAGTTGTACGGCGCCGATCTGGCACGCGCCGAGGCCCGCCACCTGGGCTGGGTCGCCGTCGTCGAAGGGTACACCGACGTGATCGCGGCCCATCAAGCCGGTCTGACCAACGTGGTGGCCACCCTGGGGACCGCCCTGGGCGATGATCACGCGACCAGTTTGAGGCGTCTGGCCGATCGAGTCGTCCTCGTCTTCGATGGCGACGAGGCCGGCCAGAAGGCGGCCGATCGGGCCCTGCCGATCTTCCTGGGTCACGAGCTGGACGTACGCGTGCTATGCTTGCCGGAAGGTCTTGACCCGGCCGACTTTATCGAAAGACGCGGGGCCGACGAGTTCCGCCGCCGGCTGGATGGCGCCATCGACCCGATGGCCTTCCTCGTGGAGCGTGCCCGGGAACGGTTCGACCTTCATTCGGCCGAAGGGGCCCGCCAAGCGGCCGACGAGGTGCTCGGCCTACTGGCCAAGCTCCCCTTGTTGCACAAACGCGGCATCGACGTGAAAGTGGGGCACGCGGTCAACAACCTCGCCACCCTTTTGCGCTTGCCGCCCAAGGACCGGACCCTCGTAAATCGTTTGCAACAACTTCTCAAATCGAGCGACGGGCGTAGAATTCCCCAGATGAAGGCCGTCGCGGACCCGGCGGGGCCCGCCCCTCCCGCACCCATTCGCCTGGCCGACCTGGATTCCACCGACCGCTGGCTGATTGATGTTCTCCTGAGCGAGCCGACCCTCGTCGGGCGGCTCATCACCCGCGTGCCCGTTGGTCTGCTGAAAGACGCACCTTTGCGGGCGATCCTCCAAGCATGTTACGACCTCCACGCGGAAGGCCAGGTCCCATCCTTCGACCGTGTGGTCCTACGCCTCGAGGACCCCGCCGTAAAGGCCCTCGCGGCGGGTCTTTCTCAACCCGTTTCCGACCCCAACCAGAGCATGCTGGAAGTCGTTCGTCCCGGGTCCCTCGAGGAACGACTTGCGGGGGTGCTCGCCGCCCTCGCCGAACGCCAACGCGCCGAACGGCTCCGGGACCTCGTCGAGGCCCTTCAGGAAGCCGACCCCCGCGTCGACCCCGATCAACATAGGGCCTTGCGACAAGAGTATTTCCGTCTTTTGCACCAGCGGCCGGACCCGAAGACCTTGGCGGCGTCCTGACCCGTCGTTTCGCACGAGGAGATCGTTTCGATGGACAAGTTGGACGAGGGCATCAAGACGCTCCTCGAAATGGGGAAAAGGCGAGGGTTCCTCACCTTCGACCAGGTCAACGACCTGCTCCCCGATGAGGCCAGCAACCCCGAGAAGCTTCAGGCCCTAGTCGAAATGCTTGAAGAACGAGGCATCGAACTCGTCAACGACGAGGAGGCCGAAAGCCGCATCCTCAGCGACGCGAGCGACTTGGACGAAGAGGCCGACGGCGACGATGAACTCATCGACGAACCGGCCGACGAGGAGGACGACTTTGGCCCCGAAGACCTCGAAGACGAAATCTCCCGCCGGATCGATGACCCCGTCCGCATGTATCTCACCCAAATGGGCGAGATCCCCCTCCTGACTCGCGACCAAGAAATCAACCTCGCCAAGCGCATCGAAATCACCCGCCGTCGCTTCCGCCGCAAAGTGCTCGAATGCGATTACGCCCTCCGCCTCGTCGTGGACGTCCTCAAGAAAGTCAACTCCGGCGAACTTCCCTTCGACCGAACAGTCAAAGTCTCCGTCACCGAAAACCTCGAGAAAGACCAGATCCTGGGCCGTATGCCCCACAATCTGGAAACCCTCGAACACCTGATGACCTGCAACGAGACCGACTTCCGCGACTTCCTCCGCGCCAAAGGAGATCGCCCCACTCGCGAGACCTACTACAGGGACCTCGCCCGCCGTCGCTTCAAGGCCGTCACCCTCGTCGAAGAACTCTCGATCCGCACCCAGAAGGTCCAGCCCCTCATGAAGCGGTTGGAGCAGGTCTCCGCCCGGATGGACGACCTCCTCAACCAACTCAAGGCCCAACGCCAGGGCCTCCAGTGCCAAGAAGATCGCTCGAACCTCCAGAAAGAACTCCGCGACCTCATGCTCATGACCCTCGAAACCCCGCGCACCCTCCAGCGCCGGGTCGAGGCCATGAACGTCCGCTACCGGGAATACGAGCAAGCCAAGCGCGAACTCTCCGGCGGCAACCTTCGTCTGGTCGTCTCCATCGCCAAGAAGTACCGCAACCGAGGCCTTTCCTTCCTCGACCTGATCCAGGAAGGTAACACCGGCCTGATGCGGGCCGTCGATAAGTATGAATATCGACGCGGCTACAAGTTCAGCACCTACGCGACCTGGTGGATCCGCCAGGCGATCACCCGGGCCATCGCCGACCAGGCGCGGACGATCCGCATCCCCGTCCACATGATCGAGACGATGAGCAAACTGCGCAACGTCTCCAAGAAACTCCTTCAGGAAAAGGGCCGCGAACCGACCATCGAGGAGACCGCCAAGGCCGCCAACATCTCGGTTGAGGAAACGCGCCGGGTGATGAAGATCAGCCGACACCCCATCAGCCTCGACCGACCCGTGGGTGAGAGCGAAGACAGCTACTTCGGCGACTTCATCGAAGACGAGACCGCCGAGAGCCCAATCAACACGGCCACCCAGGAAATGCTCAAGGAGAAGATCGACGCGGTCCTCAAAACGCTGACATACCGGGAACGTGAGATCATCAAGCTTCGTTACGGGTTGGGAGACGGTTACACGTACACCTTGGAGGAAGTCGGCCGGATCTTCCGCGTGACCCGCGAGCGGGTCCGCCAGATCGAGGCGAAGGCCGTCCGCAAACTCCAACACCCCGTGAGGAGTCGCCAGCTCGAAGGTTTCCTGGAAAGTACCGGATGACCCCCGGTACTGGACCGCCGGTCGCCCCCGCGACCGGCGGTTTTTTTTTGGTGACCACCCGCCCGCCGCCAGGCCCGTGCAGGCTGCCGACGCCGGACCGAGACCCAGAAGGAGTCCCCGATGCCCGCGACCGCCGACAACCTCCGCGACCTCCACCTTCTGCACCAACGGGCCAAGGCCCTGCGCGACCGCCTCGCCTCCGGCCCCAAGACCCTCGACGCTCGCAAACAGGCCCTCGATAAGCGCAAGGCCGATCTCGACAAACTCCAAGCGGAAATCAAAAAGGCCAAGGCCGACCAGAAGAACAAAGAAGTCCAAATCCAATCCATCAAGGTGAAGACCGACGACCTGCGCGTCAAACTCAACTCGATCAAGAAGCAAGTCGAATACGACGCGATCCGCAACCAAATCGCCACCGACAACGCCGGCGTGGTCAAGATCGAGAACGAGGTCCTGGAGTTGATGGTGCTGGTCGAAGCCAAAGAGGCCGAATTCAAGACCCAAGACGGCGAGATGAAGAAACTCGAGGCCGACCTCGCAGCCCTAACCGCCGACTTCGAAGCCAAGGCCGCCGGACACCAGGCCCAGCTCCAGGAACTGGAAGCGGGGATCGCCGAGGCCGAGACGATCATCCCGGAAGACCAGCGCGATCAGTACCGGCGGGTGATCAAGTCCCGGGGCGCCGACGCCATGGCGACCGTCGAGGGGCACGCCTGCACGGGCTGCTTCGTGACCGTCACGGCCCAGATGATGAACGAACTCATCAACGCGGCCGACATCGTCTTCTGCAAGAGCTGCGGCCGGGTCCTGTACCTGCACGAGGACGAGGCACCGGTCGGCCGGCGTTGACCTCGGAAAACGACACCTTCGCGATCGATCGACTTCGTGGCGGCCCTCAAAGTCAAAGAGCTTGTCCATCGCTGTGTCATGGCCCTGGTGTCGCCCCTGGCGTTCACTTGCTGGCTGGAAAAGCGCGTCTCCGCCCGCGACGAGGTCTTTGTCTTCTGGGGCCAGGCGCTTGCGTTGGTGCCTGGTCTACCGGGGTCTTACATACGTCGTGCCTTCTACGCCTGGACGATCCGTTCGTGCCCGAGCGACTGCGTCATCTCGTTCCTGGCGATCGTCCACGATCGGCGGGCCGAGTTGGGTTCGCGGACGTACCTCGGGGCGGGGACGACCGTCGGTTTCGTGAAGGTCGGTGCGGGGAGTTCGGTGGCGAGCCGCGTGAGCCTCTTGAGCGGCAGTCAGCAGCACGAAATCTCGGCGGAAGGCCGCCTCGTACCCTTCGACCGAGCGACCCGGGCCTCGCCCGTATCCATCGGTGAGGAAACATGGATCGGCGAAGGGGCGATCATCATGGCCGACGTCGGCCCACGCTGTATCGTGGGGGCCGGGAGCGTGGTGTCGCGGCCGGTGCCCGACGGCATGCTTGTCGCCGGCAACCCGGCCAAGATCATCCGACAGGTCTTCCCGCCTCCGGAGGCGTGAGGCCGGACCACGTGGTCGTCACCCGCTCGCCTGGACCCGCTGACAAGAACGAATGTGCCCTGACGAACGGGACGGGAACCACTTCCGTACATCATCACGCTCGGCCGCGTTGGATGAGGACCGCCCAGGTCCCACTCCGATCGTCGATTCGGGCCAGTTGCTCGCGACGTTTCTTCAGGCCCCTTCACTGGCCTTCCGCTCGCGGCGGTATTCGCCCCGCCGGGCGGTTGAACCCCCCCTCGCTGGACGTTACCGTGAAGGCCTGACGACGGCCGTTCGCGGACCGAACCATGACCCAATCCGAAAAACTGGACTCGCTCGCCTACTCGCTGGGCCGCTATCGCCAGGTCTCCCCGAAACTCGCACATCGGGCCGGGACGCGGGCCGAGGCCCAGGAATGGGCCCGCGAGGCCCGTCCGCGTTTGCTCGAACTGCTCGGGCCTTGGCCCGAAACCAAGGTCGCCCCGGCCCCCTCGTTCGGCGGGCCGGTCAAGCGACCCGATCATGTACGCCGCGCCGTCACGTTCCAAACACGCCCGGACATGTCGGCCTTTGGATATCTCCTCGTGCCAGAGGGCCTGAAGGCCCCCGCGCCGGCGTTCGTGTGCATTCCCGGACATGGTCGGGGTGTCGATGAGATCGTAGGTGTCGACGAGCAAGGTCGCGATCGTGACGACCTGGACGGCTATCAACATGACTTCGCCGTCCAGTGCGTGCGAAAGGGATATGTCACCCTCGCGCTCGAACCGCTTGGCTTCGGCCATCGGCGTGATCCCGAAGCTCGAAAAAAAGGGGCCGGCGCGAGTTCCTGTCAGCCGGCCGCCGGGGCGGCCCTCTTGCTGGGCGAGTCGATGGCCGCCTGGCGCACCTGGGACGCCATGCGGGCCGTCGACCTCCTCGCAGACCTACCCGACGTGGACCCAAACCGGATCGGCATGATGGGCATCTCCGGCGGCGGCACGATCACCCTTTACGCCGCCGCCCTCGATGAGCGCATCCGCGCCGTGTTGCTTTCAGGCTCCTTCTGCACCTATCGCGACTCGATTTACAGCGTCTCCCACTGCATCGACAACTACGTGCCGGGTATCCTGAACTGGTTCGAGATGGCCGACGTCGCGGCCTTGATCGCGCCTCGATATCTCTTCGTCGAGAGCGGCACGCGAGACCCGATCTTTCCCGAGGCGGGCGTGAGGGCGGCGCTGAAGGGGGTCGCCTCGGCCTACGCGGCCTGGGGCGTCCCCGGACATCTCGATCACGCCTTTTTCGAGGCCGGGCACCAGTTCGATGGCGCCGCCGCCTTTCGCAAGTTGGGAGAATGGCTCACATGAACCAAAGACACTGGGCGACGGGGGCCCGCGATTGATGCCCTGCGCGATACCCACACTCGCCGACGTTTTGCGGGCGCGCTCGGCGATCGCCCCGTATCTTCGGTCCACGCCCACCGTCGTCCCCGAGGCCCTTTGCGAGGCCCTCGGTTGTCGCGCGATCGTCAAGTGCGAGAACCTCAACCCCACCGGCGCCTTCAAGGTGCGCGGCGGCGTGTACCTTCTTTCGCAAATGTGCGCCGAGGAGCGGGCGCGGGGCGTCATCGCCGCTTCCACGGGGAACCACGCGCAATCCGTCGCCTACGCGGCCCGGCTCTTCGGCGTGCCGGCCGTGATCTACATGCCGGAAGAGGCGAACGTCCTCAAGGTCGCGGCGACACGCGCCCTGGGCGCGCGGGTCGTCCTGGCCGGGGCCGACTTTGACCTCTGCCGCGCGGCCGCCGAGGCCCACGCCGAACGCGAAGGCCTGCGCATCGTCCGCTCGATCGAGCCGGCCCTCATCGCGGGCGTCGCGACCGCGGCGCTCGAGCTGCTCGAAGCGGCCCCCGACCTCGACATGATCGTCGTGCCGGTTGGCGGCGGCAGCGGGGTCTTGGGGGCGGGCGTGGTGGCGCGGGCCGTCAACCCGGCGATCAAGGTGGTCGGCGTCCAGGCGGAAGGGGCCCCCGCGATCTACCTTTCCTGGAAGGCCGGGCATCGCGTCACCACCGAACGGGCCGACACGTTCGCCGAAGGGCTCGCCACCCGTCAGCCCTTTCCGTTGACCCTGGAACTCCTGCCGCGCCTCGTCGATGAAATGGCCCTCGTTTCCGATGAGGACATGATGGCGGCCATCCGCCTCTTGATCGAGTCGGCGCGCTTGGTGGGCGAGGGTGCGGGCGTGGCCGCGGTGGCCGCCGCCCTTCGTCGTCGCAAGGAATGGGCCGGCAAGAAAGTCGGCCTGATGCTCAGCGGCGGCAACATCACCGCCGAACAGTTGCGCCACGTTTTGGACCACGACCCCGAGCCGGTCGCGGCCGTCGTTTGAGCGGGCCAGCCCGCACGGACGCCCCCTGATGAGCCGCAAAAAGCCCCGAGCGGCCAAGGCCGAAAAGGCCCCAACCAGCACGACTGCCCAACCCCGGCGCGTGTTGGGGCGCTTCCGGGTCCTGGCCGCCCTCTGCCTCGCGGGCGGGATGGTGGGCCTCTTCCACGTCGCCGGCGAGTGGTGGGCGCGCCAACGGCTCCTCACCGAAGGGATCGCCTTGCCCGCCGAGGTCGTCGGCTACGACAAGACCATCACCGCCCGCGGCGAAACGACCTATCAAGTGACCGTCCGCTATCAGCCCAAGCAATCCTGGACCGGCGATTCGGACGGTCTTCGCAAGCAGTTCCCCATGACCGAAGAAGCGTACAAGGCGTCGCGCGCTGGCGGGTCGCTCACCGTGCGCTATATGCCCGGGGACCCGGAAGGGGCCGCGCTCGACGGCCAAGCGAACGACTCGTCGTGGCAACTCCCCATCTCCCTCGCGGCCCTGGGACTTGGCTCGGTCTTGGCCTTCTTCGCCTTCCGCAAACCCAGGGAATGAACGCGAGCCCACCCAGAGACATCCTCCCATGGCCGAACCCCACGCGATCGCGATCGACGACCTGCGCCCCCGTTTGGAACGGGCCTTCGAGACCGCCGAAGCCAAGGTCAAGGCGCTCATCACCGCCGAGCCCGACTTCTTCCCGATCTACACGGTCGGCGGCAAGTGGAAACACGGCGGCGAACTCTGGACCGATTGGTGCGCCGGCTTCCTTACCGGCATGATGTGGCAGTTCACCCGCCGAACCGGGGACCTTTGGTGGCGCGGCAAGGCCGAACACCACTCCCGCTTGCTCGAACACAAGAAGGAAGATCGCGCCGTCCACGACCTCGGCTTCATCTTCCTGAATAGCTACCTCCCCTGGTACGAGGAGACCCAAGACCCCGCCTTGAACGATGTCCTGATCCAAGCCGGCCGCACTCTGGCCATGCGCTTCAACCCACAGGGCAAGTACCTCCGCTCGTTCGTATCGCCAGAGAGCCTGTTCATCGACATCATGATGAACGTGCCCATCATCTTCTACGCGGCCCGCGAGACAGACGACAAGGCCCTGCACGACCTGGCCGTCGCCCACTGCCGGACCACCGAGCGCACGCTCGTCCGACCCGACGGCGGCACCGCCCATGAGGGCATCTTCAACCCCGAGACCGGTGAGTTCCTCCACCAAAGCACTCACCAAGGGCTCAACGCCGAGTCCGATTGGACCCGCGGCCTGGCCTGGTCGCTTTACGGCTTCACGACCGTCTTCTCGTACACGAAGGACCCGGCCGACCTCGCGGTTGCCCAACGCAACGCCGACCACTTCCTCAACCGCCTGCCCGACTCGTTCATCCCACCTTGGGACTTCGATGTGCCCGAAGGCCCCGACCGGATCGACGACACGTCGGCGGGCGCCATCGCCGCTTCGGGACTGCTCGACCTGGCCCGCGCCACCACCGATGAGGCCGCCTCCCAACGCTATCGACAAGGCGCCTTGTGCCTCCTCAACGCCCTCTGCACCGACCGCAACGTCGCCTGGGAGGACCCGAACTGGGAAGGCGTCCTCAAACATGGGGTCTATCATTTCCACAAAAAACTGGGCGTCGATGAGTCGGTCATGTGGGGGGAGTATTTCTTCGTGGAGGCCCTTTGCAAGGCCCTGAAGGGGGCATATTGAATGACCGGACTACCGGACCTGCCCATCCTCGGACCCGACGAAGAGGCCGCCGACGAGCCGCGCACGATCATCATCACGGGCGCGGCAGGGAACATCGGCAGCAAGCTGGCAAGGGCCTGGCGCGAGCGCTACGACCTCATCCTGCTCGATCAAAGGCCCGGACCCGATGACCTCGACGTGACGATCGCCGACCTCTCCGTCCTCAGCCCGGATTGGGCCGACCTCTTCGACGAGGCCGACACGGTCGTCCATCTCGCGGCGGACCCGAGAGAGTCGGCCGTTTGGACCGACTTGGAGGGGCCGAACCTCGACGCCCTGAACAACGTCTTCCTGAGCGCCGCGAACTCAGGGTGCGAGCGCATCATCTTCGCCAGTTCGAACCACGCGATGGGGGACTATCGCTTTGACGGCAGCGTGGGCCCGATCACAGCGACGTCACCCCCCAAGCCCGACGGCCCTTACGGCGGCTGCAAGCTCGTGGGCGAGCGCTTGGGTTTGGCCCTTTCGCGCTTCTTCGACATCAGCGTGGTCGCCTTGCGGATCGGCTGGTGTCAGGAAGGGGCCAACCGTCGCGAAACGCTGCCCGACGACTGGTCCCGGTCGATCTGGCTTTCCGATCGAGATATGCTCCAATTGCTCACCAGGGCGGTTGAGGCCGATTTAGGTGAGGAAGGCTTCGTGGTCGTGAACGGTGTGTCTCGCAACGCGGGCACGCGCTGGGTCGTTCAGGGCAACGCGCTGGGCTATCATCCCGACGATGACGCCTGGGGCTGAGCGGCCTGACCGAGGGCCGACTCGGGCAAGGGCCGACCGCCGCCGATCGCGTCGAGTTCGGCTTGGACCCGGCGTTCGAGTTCGGCGGTGAGGGTGCCGATGACCTCGCGCGGCCGCTTGCCGCTCCCGGCGAACGCCCCCACGTCGATCGGTTCGCCCACGCGCACGACCGCGCGACGCGGCCCGAGCGCGGCGGCCGGCTTCGTCGTGCCCGCGTTCAAGACGTCTTCATCGAGCTTCATCAACGTCTCGGCGACGCGCTCGCATGTGGGAACGCCAAACACATAATCACCTGGATAGCTAAGGGTCTGCACGGCGACGTAAAGGTCGTTCAGGTCGCGCCGGACTTGCGCGCGGGCCTCGGGGGTGATGTCGGTTTGCTCCAGGGCGTCGAGGCAGCGGCGGCGGAGTTCCTTGATCCGTTCGGGGTCGGTGCCGGCGATCGCCTTGCCTGAGCGCCGCTGCTCGATCCGGTCCAGAAGGTCTTTGCGCAAGGCGACGATCCGATCGCGCAGGGGGCCCGATTTCGTCCCGCCGAGGTATTCCAATTCCTTGAGCGCCAGGGCCGCCTCGGCGTATCGGTAGATGCGTTCGATCAGCGGCATCTCCGCGCGCGGCCACCACAAGATCCTCTCTTCCAGCCTTTTCACTTTTTCGTGGAAGGCGGGGAGCGGGTCATGTCCTTCGGGGAACCTGTATTTCAAGCCGACCGGGGCGATCCAGACGGACTTGCCGCGCTCGGCGAGGGCCTTGTGGGCGCGGCTGGCCAGGAAGGCCACGCCATCACGCAGGGGCGTGAGGCGGTCCGACAGGTAATAGACCTCTCCCTCAGGGAAGACGAGCAGAGGGTGCCGCGCCGAGCTGAGGATTTCGGTCGCCGCTTTCAAGGCCGCGAGGTCGGCCCCTTCGCGATCGACAGGAAACATCCCCAGGCGTGGAAAGAGGAACTTGCGCAGGCCGGCCGTACCCTCGAAAATCTGATAGGCGGCCATGGCGCAGAAGGGGCGTCCCAGGCGGTCGGCCAGGTCGAGGAGGACCAGGCCGTCGGCTCGGGCGCAGTGGTTCGGGCAGATCAAGAGGGAGTCGCCGCGATCGAGCACCCCGCGCAGGTGTTCCAGCCCTGTCACGTCCACCGCGACGACCTGGTGCTCGCCGCGCAGTAACCTGCGCCGCAAGGGCCGCGACGCCTGAAACCAGAACTTGCTCGGCTTGGGCGGCAGGAACTGGTAAGGCAGTTCGTCGGCGAGTGGCAACCGATGCATCAGGCCCCTCCCGGACTCAGGTCACCCCGGATCAAGGACGAATCATCGCCCGCAACAGGTAGATCGCCCAAACGGCGAAGCAAGAGAAGGCCGCGACGTCGGCGAGCATCCGCGTGTTCTCATCGGCGCCGACGACCCGAAGCGTCACGTCCACCGAGACGGCGACCAAAAGCAGGACGGGCGCGGCAAACCTGACCATCTTGGCGAGGTTGGGTAAATGACGCCTCGCCTCCTTGACCGCGGCAGGCGTTCGCGCGGTCCAGGGTCCGGCCTCGACCGTATCGGCCGGGGGCAAGCTGGGCCGGCCGCACTGTGGGCAACGCAGCCACGAATCGACGGCGCGGCCCGGCGGTTCGAGTTCCGCCTGACAGCCCGGACACGTGTAACCGGTCAGGAAGAGCACCTCACTGTCGACGCTCATGGCGGTCCCGCGCGGCTGGTTGGAGAAGAAACTGGCCCGCACCTCATGAGTTTATCCCGGCGGCCCGGAAATGTCCGGGGACTATCGCGCGATTCGCGCCCAACGTACCATGAGGCCCCAGGATCGAGGCCCAGGGAGACGACGCGATGCGCGCTTGGCGACTGCTGAAATGGCCCCTTCTGGTCCTGACGCTCGGGACGACCACCACGAACGTTCGCGGCGACGAACGCGGCGCGCCGTGTGAAACAGCGCGCCCCGACGAACCGCCGGCCAAGACCGCGCGGCCCTTCCTCGGCCCTCAGAAGAGACCTCGCATGACCAGCCCGCTCAAGTTCGAAGTCTCGATCGCGCCTGGCCTGAACAAAACGCCCATCGACGGCCGTCTTCTCATCATCGCGGCGCCGCCCGCGATGGCGCGGCCACTCGACCTGATCTCGGAAACAGGGCTGGATCGTCCGCCAGTCTTCGCGATGGACGTCCGCCGGTTCGACGCCTCTCGCCCCGTCACGCTCGACGATTCGGCCGTCGCCTTCCCCATCAGTTCCCTCGCCGAGCTTCGTCCCGACGAATACCGCGTGCAGGCCATCCTGGACTTCAACGCCGACCTCCGATCGCCCAGAGCGCCCGGCAACCTTGTCGGCAAACCGATCAACGTGCGCTTGGACCCATCGCGTGATGATATCATCAAGCTCACACTCGACCAGGTGTTGCCCGCCGAGTCGCTCCCCGCCGACACCGACACGGTGAAGTACGTCAAGCTGGAATCGAAGTCCCTGAGCGCCTTTCACGGCCGGCCGATCTTCCTGCGAGCGGCGGTGGTCTTGCCCTCCGGCTTCGCGAGCGAAACGGACCGGCGCTACCCCTTGCGTGTCACCATCGGCGGTTTTGGTTCCCGTTACTCGTTCGTCCCGAGAAGAAGCCCCGACCCGGCCGCCCCCAAGTTCTTGACGCTCATGCTGGACGGCGCCGGCCCGTTGGGGGACCCCTATCAAGTGAACTCGGCCAATCACGGCCCCTACGGCGACGCGGTCACTCAAGAATTGATACCTTACGTGGAAAAGACGTACCGAGGCATCGGCACAGGTCGCGCTCGGGTGCTCGACGGCGGTTCCACGGGCGGCTGGGTCTCCTTCGCCTTGCAGGTCTTCTACCCCGACTTCTTCCAAGGCTGCTGGTCGTTCTGCCCCGATTCCGTGGATTTTCGCGACTTCCAGCTTGTGAACATTTACGAACACGCGAATGCGTTCGTCAATGAGCACGGCTTCGAGCGGCCGGCCTGTCGCGACCGGAACGGCGACGTGCGTTACACGATGCGTCATGAGGTCCGGTTGGAGAACATGCTGGGTCGCGGGGGGAGTTGGACGATGTCGGGCGGCCAATGGGGGTCTTGGAACGCCGCTTATTCCCCCAAAGGGGCCGACGGCCGGCCCAGGGCACTCTGGGACCCGGAGACCGGCGTCATCGACAAGGACGTGGCCAAGCACTGGGAGAAGTACGACCTTCGGCTCGTCCTGGAACGGAACTGGAAGGACCTGGGACCGAAGCTCCGAGGAAAAATCCACATATGGGTTGGCGAAGCGGATGACTACTTCCTCAACAACGCGGTCCACAAACTGGACGCGTTCTTGAGGAAGGCGGACCCGCCCGCCGAGGCCGTGGTCGTTTTCGGGCCGGGACAGGGACACTGCTGGCAAGGCATCTCGAACCGGGAGATGCTCGACCAGATGGCCAAGGCGGTGGCGGCGCCTTGAAGGGCCGTCATGGTGTACCCCGTCTGCTTCAGAACGGGTCGAAGTTCCCCTTGGGCGCGGCCTTACCCGGGGTCCCCGGCTTGGTGGCCGCTCCTTTCGTAGGGGCCCCCTTGGTCGTCGGCGCGGCGCTCCCAGGGGCGCCGATCGGGGCCACGCCCGGGTTCCCCGGCGTGATCGTGACGGGTGGCGGCGTGGTGGGGGCGACTTGCGCCATGGAGCCTGCCGACTCTCCGTATTGTCCGTCGCCGCCGCCCGACTCACCGTTGAAGCGAATGAACGTGCGCGCGGCCAGGGGCAACGACGACGAGACGATCAAGACGTCTCCCTGACGGAACGCCCCCGAAACTTGTAGTCGCTCCGGGCTGCTTTCGCCGAGCACTTGCACGGGCAGGTCGTTCACGTATTCGGCCCGGATGACTTGCACGAAGGCGCCGGCGCGGCCGGGCGTTTCGTGCACGGCGATCGCCGGTACGTTCGTGATGGGGCCCGCCGGCATGCCCGGGGCCCGAACGCGTTGACCCGCCTGCCACTCGTTCTTCACGTTGTCGATCTCGACCCAGGCAGCCGCGTAAGGGGCCGCCAGTTCGCGGAGCGTCGCGAAGGTCTCGGGCAAGGGCACGACCGCGCGGACCTTGCCGGTGGCGGGTCGGCCTTCGATCGTCACGGCGAGGTTGCCCCCCACTTGAACGCCCGTGCGGTCCACGGGGACGAGGGCCCGAAGACGGGAGACGTCGCCGAGTTCCGCGACGACCTGTCCTTTGGAAACGAACTGACCGGCGTCGATGGGCGCCGCCATCACGACGCCGTCGTAAGGAGCGCGCAGGGTGCAGCGATCGACCCGCAAGCGGGCCAGTTCCGCCTCGGCGCGGGCCACGGCGACTTCCGCGGCGGCCGTCGCCGCGTCTTTCGCCCCCTTACCCGCGGCCTCCTTGAGTTTCACCTGGGCGTCGGCGATCTTGAAGCGGGCGTCGGCCTCGGCCGTGTCGAGCCGGGCCACTTCCTGCGACTGCTTCACGGACGAGCCGACGGGAACGGCGACCAGGCGCAGCAAGCCGTCATCCGGGGCGATCAGCTTCACGAACCGGCCCGGCTCCAGCGCGATCGGCATGGAGTAGCGATCGGGCGATCTGAGCTCCAGGGGGGCCGTCTCGACCCGGGCCGATGTTTGCGACCGCGCCGGCGGGCTGAACAAGGACAACGCCACGACCATGGCGCCGGCGGCCTTCCAAAATGTCTTCCTCGTTTTCATGTTCCAACCTCAAGGGTTCGAGGACGATTGCGTGTGAAGGGCCTTGAGCAGTTTCACGGCGGTCGTGACCAGGCGTTCGCCCGAGCCCTCCGCGCAGCGGGCGCTGACGACCTCGTAGGCCCCTTGGGGATAGGCCCGCCGCGACGGGACATAGCCGATCGAGCCGTTCGCCAATTCGGCGATGATCGTGTGCGGGAACGGGGAATCTTGTTTGATCGCCAGGCCGAGTTCCACGAAGATCTCGCCCGGGAGCGAGACCCAGGCGATGTCGTTCCCGAGGGCGACGACTTGCACCTCGACCCGATCCGGCTTTCCTCCGCGGGCGGCCACGTCGAGCGCCTTGTAGGCTTGCACTTGCTCCATGAACGTGGGTTGCTTGGCGTTGGGGTCGCGACGGCGGGCCACCACGTCCTTCGCCCGGGCGAGGTCCTCATCGGTGATCGGCGGCCCGTCGAGTTCGACCATCTCGGAGCGGACGCGGAGCGCGCCCGGCGCGACCCGGGCGAGTTGGGGCCAGGCGCGCAGGACCTCGGCGGTGAGGATCGTCCCCATACGCGCCGCGTTCTCGAACCCCTTTTGCGGTTCGGCCCATCTCACGTCGATATGGTTGATGTCGCCGCAGCAGCCGGCCGACCAGAGGGTGACCATCTCGGGCCCCTTGAAATCGGCGAGCAGCCTGGTGACGACGCCGGGAACGTCGGCCGAGATTTGCAGACCGCCGATGTTGTCGAGATGGACGGCGTAGTTGACGTAGGTGGCGATTGGCTTGGCCTCTTTCTCGGCCCCGGCGAAATAGACGATGGGCACGTCGGGGTCGATTGTCCCGGCCGCTTTGACGATCTTGGGGTTGAGCTTGCCCGGGTTCCAGCCGACGGAGCCGTCGGTCATGTGGAAGCGTCGGTTGAACGCGATCGCCGTTTCCCGACCATGTGCCACCGAGGCGACGGCCGGTCGCAGCCGCGAGTGGGCCAGGGCGACCACCTCAGCCACCTTGCCGGGAAGCTCCGAGGCGTACTTGATCGTCAGTGGGTTTTCGCCGCCGAAGTCGCCATCGCGTGACCCGCGACCCCGGAGCACGGGCCCCGTGTGCGAGTGCGTGGCCGAGATCATCACGTTCGCGGCGGGAATGCCCGTGGCCGACTCGACCAGGCGCCGAGTCTCCTCAACGAGCGTGCGCGTGGTGCTGATGAGGTCCAGGACCACAAGGGCGGCCTTCGCGCCGTCTTTTTCCAGCACGACGGCGCGCGCAAAGAGGTCGTCATGGACGCCCTCGGCGGCTCGTTCGTTGTAGTAGCCGGCCATGGGCGTGCCCGGCGGCGGAGTAATCACACCGGCCGCTGCACCCACGCGTAGATCTGCGGTATGAGGCGTTGATGTAACGACCCCGAAGAGCAGCAAACAGGCCTTGGTCCACATCGGGAAAGCTCTTGAGCGGTTGAGGGGTGATGGCTCAAAGAATGCAGTCTTCGTCGTCGACTTCGATCAAGCTGCGCATGGTCCTGGCGAAAGCAGCACACTCGGAGAGGCCAGTGGAAGGCGCTCCTCGAAAAACACGCTCGCTTCCGCGTTGATCTTGGCCCTTCAGGCGATGAAAAGCAACCGCTTGACAACTCGTGATTGGTGGTCCCTGTGCCCTCGCCGATTCCGTACCAAGAGACGCACGGTGGACGCGCCCCGATCGGTTCGGGGCCGTCGCGATTCGGCGGCCCAGCCGGTCGTCGACGCGCTTACGCCCCCGCGCCGATCGGTTCGAGTGAGACCAGGCCGGCCGCTTCCGAGGCTCGCTTCTTGAGGTCCTCGCTGATGCGCATCGAGCAGAACTTGGGCCCGCACATCGAACAGAAGGCGGCCGTCTTGAAGGCGTCTTGGGGGAGCGTTTCGTCGTGCATCCGGCGGGCCGTTTCGGGGTCGAGCGAGAGACGGAACTGCTCTTCCCAGTCGAACCGATATCGGGCGCGCGAGAGGGCGTCGTCGCGATCGCGGGCCCCCTTGCGATGTCGGGCCAGGTCGGCCGCATGGGCCGCGATCTTGTAGGCGATCACGCCTTGTCGCACGTCCTCGGGTTCAGGCAGGCCCAGGTGTTCCTTGGGCGTGACGTAGCACAACATGCTCGCGCCGTACCAGCCGGCGATCGCCGCGCCGATGGCCGACGTGATGTGGTCGTACCCGGGGGCGATGTCCGTCACCAGCGGGCCGAGTACGTAGAAGGGGGCCTCGTCGCACTCCTTCGCCTGCTTTTCCATGTTCAAGGGGATCTGGTCCATGGGCACGTGGCCGGGCCCTTCCACCATCACCTGACAGCCGCGCTCCCAGGCGCGCCGAGTGAGTTCCCCGAGCGTCTTGAGCTCGGCGAACTGGGCCGCGTCGCTGGCGTCGGCGATCGAACCTGGGCGCAGACTGTCACCTAGGCTGAACGTGACGTCATATTCACGCATGATGTCACAAAGATCATCAAAATGCGTGTAGAAGGGGTTTTGGGCGTCGTGGCCGACCATCCACATGGCCATCAGCGACCCGCCCCGCGAGACGATGCCCGTCACGCGGTGCGTCGTGAGGTTGACATGTTCCTTGAGGATGCCCGCGTGGATCGTCATGTAGTCCACGCCCTGTTTGGCCTGATGCTCGACCATGTCGAGCATGTCGCGCGGCGTCAGGTCCTCGACCTTCTTGACCTTCTGAATGGCCTGGTAGATGGGCACGGTGCCGATCGGGACCGTGCTGGCCGCGATGATCGCCCGCCGGATGGCGTCGATGTTGCCGCCCGTGGAGAGGTCCATCACGGTGTCGGCGCCCCAGCGG
>CALLYK010000336.1 GCA_937858365.1 uncultured Isosphaeraceae bacterium
CCGAGCCGTGGGGCGACCCGCCGCCCCCCCCGCCCACGAAGTACGGCCTGGCCCCGCTGACGGTGGGCGTTGCCGCGGGGGGCGTTTTTCTACCGGAACTGGCCGTCGTGAGCGTGACCCTTCTCTTGGGAATGAACGTTCGGACCTTCCGTGCGGCGTATCGCGAGGTCAGGGGCGGTCGGCTTGGCCTGCCCAGCCTCTACTCGGCGATCGTCGTGACGACCCTCGCGACCGGACAGTTCCTCGCGTCGGCCCTGATGACCTGGTTCTTTCGCTACTGGACCCGCCGATATCAGAACGTCCTTGCCGACGCTCGCCTGGAAATGCTGGAAGAGTGCCTGCCCCGACCCGAACTCGCGCGCCTCGTCGTGGAGGGAGGGTCCGAGGTCCTCCGCCCCGTGGACCGGCTCCACGCGGGAGACGTCTTCGCGGTCTCCGCGCGCGAGATCGTCCCGGCCGATGGTTCGGTGATCTCAGGCGTGGCGGTCGTGGATGAGTCGGCCCTGACCGGCCGGCCGGGGGCGACCCGCAGACGTCGGGGCGACCAGCTCCTCGCCGGCTCGGTGCTCCTGGAAGGAGACCTCGACGTTCGGGTGGAACGCGCCGGAAACGAGACCAGGGCCGCCGCCATCGGTCGGGCGCTCGTGGCGGCGACGAGCCCGCCGACCGGTGAGCGGGCACCCACCCAAAAAGCCGAGATGTTCGCCAACAAGGCCGTCGCGCCGACGCTGGCCGTGGCCGGTCTGGGGGGCCTCGCCCTGGGCGACCTGCTCACTGTCGGCGCGATCCTTCGCCCCGACTACGCGACCGGTCCAGGCATCTCGGGGCCCCTCGGCGCCCTCGGCGACGTGGCCGACTGCTTCGATCGCGGGGCCTTGATCCGCGACCCCGAAGTCCTCGATCGTCTCGCCAAGGTCGAGGTCGTCGTGATCGACGACCGACCCGAGTTGCGCCGATTCGCCCTGAGCGTGGACCGCGTCGAGACCCAGCTTGCCCAGGACCTGTTCTTTCACCTCATCGCTAGCGCCTTTCGCCATCGGGCCGACGAGCGGGCCGCCGCCCTGGAACGGGCCTGCCGCGGACGAGGCGGCCACCTCGTCGTGACCAAACCCGTGGACTGGCGCAACGGCGGCGTGACCGTCGCCCTCAATGGCCACCGTGTCCATGTGGGCGAATCCGGCCCCGCCCTGGGCGACGAGGGCGGACTCGCGATGACGGTGGACAACGTCCCGATCGGCCTGGTCAGCTTCCGCACGGGGGGCCGACTGCTCGCTGCCGACGCCCTCGAAACACTCCAAGAAACCGAACCCGACCTGCGTTTCGCCCTGGTTTCCGATCGGCCGTCCAGCGAGGTCGCCGGACTCTCCGTGGGCTTGGGCGTCTCATTCGTGCAAGGCAACCTCGACCCGATCGGCAAGGCCGGTTACGTTCGGGCCTGGCGTGACGAAGGCCGGCGCGTCGCCTTCGTGGGAGATTGCCGGGCCCAAGCACTCGCTGCGAGCGAGGCCGACGTGGCGATCGACGTCGGGCCCGACCTGGCCTCGCCGGCGGCCGTGCATGTTCTCGATCAGGGCTTCCACCCGCTCGTGGCCCTCTGGCGGGCCGCGCGCGACCACGCCCAACGGGGCAAGATGGACCGCCTCGGGACGCTCGCGCCCAACCTCTTCTGCATCGCGGGGGCCTTCCTGCTCGGTTTCACGGGGTTGCACGCCGTCATCCTGTCGAACCTGGGGACCTATGGTCTTTACACGCGGGCCGCCGCGCGTTTGGAATCGCCCCGACGATCGCGGTCGCTCGCCGCGGCCCTCTCCCCGCTCGACCCGATGGAAAGGACCCGCCCATGATCTCACCTTGCGTCGTCGAGGAGTCCCCCGCGCCTCCCTCGACCACCGAGCCCGAACCGGAACACTTCACCGAACTCGACGACGCCACGATGACCCGCAGGCTCCACGAGCTGCCGCGTGAGGTCGGCGTCATGCTGATGGCGGTCGGCGTGCTCGGCTGGGCCCTACCGGGTGTCGTGGGGGCGCCGTCGATCCTGGCCGGGGGCCTGGTCCTTTGGCCGGAGAAGTTCCGCAAAGTCGAAGACTGGTTCGAACGCAAGTTCCCCAAGGCACACCATTTGAGTATGCGTCAAATTAGTCGATATCTTGATGATCTTGAGCGCCGCTACCCAGACTCCACACGGACGCGCTGAGAGACCGAAGATGTCCGAACGCACCGACACCTTGGCCGACGCGATCGACGCCGACGGCACGCTCGACCCGGAACGACTCAAGACGGTGAGGAAGGACGTCGGACTCTTCCTCGTGGCGATCGGGGTCGCCGGTCTGGTCTTGCCCGGACCCATCGGCACGCCCTTTTTGCTCATGGGGGGCGTCGTCCTATGGCCTCGAGCCTTTGAACGACTCGAAGCGTCGTTCCGGAAGCGCTGTCCCCAGGCCCACCAGCGAAGCGTCCGCCAGCTCGGTCGCTTCATCCACGACATCGATCGCCGTTATCCGACGCGCCCGGCCGCGTCTTGACCGCTACCGCCCCCGAGGCCCTCTTCTCACCCGAGGTCCAACCGATGGTCATCCTCTCCACGCTCGTCTTCTCGGCCCTCATGGGTCTGGGTCTGATGCTCTCGCTTCTGGCCTTGTTCGTCGCGGCCATCGTTTGGGCGGGGCTCTTGCCGTTCGGCTTCGTCCCCAGGCTGCTTGTCCGCCATTCTTGGCGGACTTACTGAAGGCCCCTCGACCTGGGCCACATTCGTCGTTAACATGGGCAATCCTGGCAATCGAGACTCGTTACGGACTTTCCAACCGACGAGGGGACTTCATGAGTGACGCGATGGCGGTCCCGATGTCCGAGGCCTCAACCGGCGGGACCCTGGAACTGGCGACGAACGCGGCCCGCCAAGGCGCGGCCGACGCCGTGAACGCGGCCAATCGGGCCTGGGAATCGACGAGCCTCTTTCTCTCTCGATTCACGTACACGACTTGTTACACGATCTCCTACGGCATTGTCTTCCCGGTGACTTACGTCGCGCACGCCGTCCCCAAGAACAACGCCCTGGTCAGGGGCCTGATGGACGGCACCCGCGCCGCCCGCGAGCAAGTGGACAAGCTCATGGGCGAGCCGGGAACAACCTCGTGAGCGGCCGAGTTCCCGGCCGGTGCGCTCAGGTGTGCGAGACCATCAAACAGTAGCCGTCCGGGTCGACCACTCGAAACTCGCCCCCAGGGGCGTAAAACGGGTGGTTGATCGGTCCGGTCTCGATCCCCAATCGCGAAAGCGACGCCTTGGCCTCGGGCACATCATCGTAATATAAATAAAAGAGCACGGTTTGTTGCTCGGCGACGACCGGCTGGTCGGCCTGGGTGATCATGAGCTTGGCCTGACCCCATTGGAGCCAGGCCCACGAAGGCCCCGAGGCGCCCGGAGGCACGAAGGTGTTGCCCACCGCGAAGCCCAGTTTCTCGTAGAACGCGATCGACCGCGAAACGTCGGCGACATGGGCCATGGCCACGAAGGCACGAGGCAGGAGCGCCATAGGGGGGCCTCCGATTCAATCCACCGGATCGACAATGACGTCCCAGTGGCCCGCGAGCACCTCGAAGCGCCGGGCCTCCTCCTTGCGGAACGTCTCCTGGTCAACATAGAGTCGTCTCTTGATCGCCTCTTCGTGTTCGGGGTCGTGGGCGACCAGGGCGTCGCGAAAGACGAGTGTGACGCGGTAGTCCCAGCGGCCTTCCTCGGTGCCGTGGTAGCGGGCCTTGACGACCTCGATCTTCAGGACGCGTCCCTCGTCGCGGAGCGCTTCCATCACGGGCAGATGGTTCTTCTTGTAGAGCTTGAGGAACTCGTCGGCTTGGCCCCACTTGGCCTTGTAGTAGCATTCGAGCACGAACGGCTTGGCCTTCTCGTCCACGTTCGCCCTCCCCTCGGTAAGTACCGGAAACGGCGCGATCGCCGCTAGCAGACACAGTGCATTCATCATCTTGACCATCCTCGGAACACGTGTCGCTCGCGGGCCACGCGCTCGCGCGCCTGGCCCGCGACCCAGAGCATAATCGCGAGGCGCGGCCCCTACCAGGGCCGATACGACTCGACCGAGGTGGGGGCGAGATAGCCGACGCGCTCCTTGCGCGCCATCGCTCCCGCCGCGGCGCTCCAAGATGACGGGTAGGGCGCGTCCACCTGCTTCATCCCTTCCACATGTCCATCGAGAAAGCCCACATTGGCCGTGCCGTCGTGGCGAAAGTGGGTGCCGGGCGCCGCGAACGAATCATTGGGCCCTTGGATGTACAAGTTTTCGGTCATCTTCAAGACGGGGTCGCCCGACCAAGGCAATTGGATCCGGGCGCCGTCGGACATCACGAAGGTCCGCGAGGTCGAAGGGAAATCGGCCAGGCGCTTCAACTCCTGACGGGGCGTCCAGGGAGGCGAGGAGGGAAAGACGGCCCCGCCGAGGTTTTGGTTGTAGGCGTAGCCCCCCGTCGAACCGCTGTAGAGCTTCACCATCGGCGGCGAGACCATCGACGGGCAGATGAAGACGCGCGGGTTCTTCTCGATGAACGGCCCCAAGAGCGACTCGAACGGGTCCACGTCGTTTGACGAGTAGTTGATCGTCCCGCACCAGGTCTTTTGGGTCGAACCTGCGGAAACGAGATTTGAGGGTGGGACGCATCCCTCGGTGTCGTGATACATCTGGACCGCGAGCAGATTTTGCTTCAAGTTGTTGACGCACTGGATGCGTCGCGCGGCGGAGCGGGCCTGCTGGACGGCGGGCAAGAGCAAGCCGACGAGCGCGCCAATGATCGCGATGACGACGAGCAGTTCCACGAGCGTGAAACCCTGTCGCACGCGCCGGACGGAAGCGGCGAACATGCGGGGGCGGCCTTCTTGGGTCGAAACGAAAGACCGGGACCCGTTGACCCAGAGGGCGGGACACCCGGCGCCGGGCTGCGCGGCGATGGGGCGCGAACGAGACGAGCGACAGAGGTCCGACTCGGAGGAAGGGGCGCCAAGCCAAGGCGCTCACGTCCTCCACACGGTCCCGGCCGGGCGGGGCGTTTCACCCCATTCCCTGCCACTCACGAAGCGAGGACCCGCCGCAGTCGAAGACGGGCCAGGCGTGACTCTAACAACTCGAAGCGCGCCGACGCAAGCGTACAAGCGAGTTGACCGTAGGTCCGTCGAACCCGGTCAGTCCTGGTCGAGCTTCCAAAGGACAAGCGGCTCGGCGTGACCTCGCTTCTCCGGCGGTGTGGTTTGATAGGGCGGGACGTGAACACCTCCCGAGACGACTTTGATGCCCTCCGCCGAGAAGGCGACCGCGCGCACCGGGCGGCCGGGCCCCTTACGCGTCTTGAGG
>CALLYK010000337.1 GCA_937858365.1 uncultured Isosphaeraceae bacterium
GGTTGACCCGCCCCGCGATGGTCCGGCCGCGCGGAATTGAGTGTTTCGGATGATTTGTCCGAATACACGCTATTTGGCAATTCGGTAGAATATGAGGACTTGTGGAAGGCCCATACGCTCAGGGTGCGCGCTCGGCCCACGCTCACGGTCCAGGGCTCGTCACAGGAGCATTGTCGCCGGTTCCTCGAGGAAGCCCTCGAGGGTCCGCAGGAACTCGGCGGCGGCGGCGCCGTCGACGACACGATGGTCAGCCGTGAGGGTGAGCGTCATCGTCGTGCCGACAACGATCGTCTCCCCTTCCACCACGGGCCGCTTCTCGGCCGCGCCCACGGCGAGGATCGCCACTTCGGGCAGGTTGATGATGGCGTCGAATTGCTTGACGCCATACATGCCGAGGTTGCTGATCGTGAAGGTGCCGCCCATCATCTGATTGGGCTTGAGCGTGCCGCCGCGCGTGGCGTTGGCCAGCGCCTCGGTCCCGAGGCGGACCTCCTTCAGTCCCAACTGGTCGGCGTGGTGGAGCACGGGGACCATCAAGCCCCCTTCCATCGCCACGGCGATGCCGATGTTGACGTCGCCGTGCAGGACGACGGCCTCGGGCTCGAAGCTCGCGTTGAGGACCGGGTGGCGGCGGAGCGATTGGGCGACCGCCTTGGTCACGAAGTCGCCCACGGAGAGCTTCACACCTTCGGTCGCGAGTTGTTCGTTCAAGGTCTCGCGGACCTTCATCAGGCGATCGAGGCGGACCTCGATCATCGTGTGGATCACGGGCAGGCTTTGGGCCGATTCGAGCATGCGCTTGGCGATCGTCTTGCGCATCGGGGTGTGCGGCACACGCTGGGACTGACCCGCGACGACGACCCGAGGCGCCGGGGTCGCCACGGTCGTACGAGGCGCCGGCAAGTTGCTCGGCTTCTTGGTCAGATGGGCCTCGATGTCGGCCCGAACGATCCGGCCGCCGGGCCCGCTTCCGGCCACGCTCGCCAGGTTGATTCCCGCTTGCTCGGCCATCTTACGCGCGAGAGGGGACGACTTCACGCGGTCGCTCGTGGTCGGCACGGCGACCGGTGCGGCGGCGGCCGGGGTCTCGCCGTTGACACCGACCGCCACAAGCGCGGGGGGCGGCGGCGGCGCGGCCACGGTCGCGGCGGCCGACTTGGCGGGGGATGCCTGGGCGTACTTTTCGGCGACTTGCTTGGGGTCTTCCCCTTTTTTGGCCAAGACGAGAACGCGCTGACCGAGGGCCACGTCGGCCCCTTCGGCGACGTCCAAGAGCGCGACGACTCCGTCGTCAAACGCCTCCATGGGCATGACGGCCTTGTCGGTCTGGACATCGGCGAGGGTGTCCCCCTCTTTGACCTTGTCGCCGACCTTGACGAGCCAGCGCACGAGCTGGCCGGTCTCCATGGTGGGGCTGAGTTTGGCGAGGGTCACTTCGATGGGCACGACATCTCTCCCGACCTGTATGCGTGGGGCCCGTGGGGGCGGGCACTTCCTTAGCGGTAGCAGACCTCTTTGACGGCCGCGGCGATCTTCTCGACGGTCGGCAGGAAGTGTTGTTCCAGGCTCTTGGCGTAGGGGACCGGCGCGTCGAGCGACGTGACCCGGCGGATGGGCGCGTCGAGTTCGTCGAAGACCTTGTGATAGACGCGGTCGGCGATCGCGGCGCCGATGCCGCAATAGGGAAGGTCTTCCTCGACGATCACGACCCGGTGGGTCTTCACGACCGATGACAGGATCGTCTCCATGTCGAGGGGACGCATGGTCCGAAGGTCGACGACTTCGCAGTCGATGCCGTCGTTTTCGGCCAGGTGTTCGGCGGCCTTCAAACTGGTGATGGTGGAGCGGGAGTAGGTGAGGATCGTCACGTCGCTCCCGTGGCGCTTGACGTCGGCCTGTCCGATCGGGACGAGGAAGTCGGTGTCGTCGGGGACTTCTCCCTTGTCTCCGAGGAGGTTCTCGTGTTCGAGGAAGATGATCGGGTCGTCCGAGCGGATGGCACTCTTGAGCATCCCTTTGGCGTCGGCCGGGGTGGCGGGCATCATCACGATCAGGCCGGGGAAGTGGGAGTAGAGCGACTCGGGCCTGTGCGAGTGGGTCGCGCCCAGCGAGCCGGCGAGGCCGGCGTTGCCTCGGAAGACGATCGGCACGGCGAATTGCCCGCCGCTCATGTAGCGCATGTTGGCGGCGTTGTTGACGATCTGGTCGAACGCGACGAGGCTGAAGCTGAAGGTCATGAATTCGACGATCGGCCTGAGGCCCACCATGGCGGCGCCGATGCCGATGCCGGCGAAGCCTTCCTCGGAGATCGGCGTGTCGATGATCCGCTTGGGGCCGAAGCGGTCGAGCATCCCCTGACTGACCTTGTAGGCGCCGTTGTACTCGGCCACCTCTTCGCCCATGAGGAAGACGCGGTCGTCGCGTTCCATTTCCTCGGTCATCGCGGCGCGGAGGGCCTCGCGATACTGCATCACGGCCATGGGCTCAAGACTCCTGCGGAATGAACGGGGCGACCGTGATGTCTTCGTAGAGGGTTTCGATGGGGGGCTCCGGGGCCTCTTCCGCGAAGGCGATCGCTTCTTCGATCACCTGCTTGATCTTCTCGTGCATATCGTCGATCTGTTCCTCGGTGATCCAGCCGCGTTCCTTGAGGATGGTCTCGAAGATGACGATCGGGTCGCGTTCCTTGGCCCGTTCGAGTTCCTCGCGGGTCCGATACTTCATCGGGTCGGACATCGAGTGGCCGCGGAAGCGGTAGGTCTTGGCTTCGATAAATGTGGGGCCCTCGCCGGCCCGGGCCCGGTTGCACGCCTGGCGGGTGACGGTGGCCATCTCTTCGATGTCGTTGCCGTCCACCAAGATGCCCGGCATGCCGTAGGCGGGGCCGCCGCGGACGGTCAGGTCGGTCGTCCAGGAGTGGCGATGGAGGTGGGTGCCCATCGACATCATGTTGTTCTCGACAACATAGATGACTGGCAGCTTCCAAAGCGAGGCGAGGTTGAACGCCTCGTGGAGCGAGCCTTGGTCCATGGCGCCATCGCCGAAGAAGCAGATGCAGACGCGGTCTTCGCCCCGATACTTCGACGCGAAGGCCATGCCGGCGGCCAGGGGGATGTGGCTGCCGACGATCGCGTGGCCCCCCATGAAGCCTTTCTCGGCGTCGAAGAAGTGCATGGAGCCGCCCTTGCCGCGTGAGCAGCCGGGGAGTTTGCCCAGCATCTCGGCCATGCCGGCGCGGGGGTCCATGCCGCGGGCGAGGGCGTGACCGTGGTCGCGGTATGCGGTGATGACCCAGTCGTCCTCGCGCAGGACGCCGATCGAGCCGACCGCCACGGCCTCCTGGCCGCTGTAGAGATGGCAGAAGCCGCCGATCTTCTGGTTCTGATAGAGCATCGCCGAACGTTCTTCGAAGCGGCGGATCAGCAACATCTGGCGGAGCCAGCCGACCGCCTGGTTTCGACTCACGATCGGTTTGACCTCGGTCGGGGCCTGGGCCATGAACACCCTCTCTTGGACATATGTCTGCCTGGGGGACGAAATGCCGGCCGACCGGAGCAGGGGGACGGCAAGGAAGGAACGACCTCAACCGCGCTGGGTGAGTCCCTTCGAGTGGCGGGCGGCGAGGGTGCGGAGTTCAGGCCATCCACGGACAGAGAGCGTCCGTCGAGGCCGGAACATCTTACTCGAAGGCCACCGGAACGAAAACCAGATTTCCCGAACTCAGTTTAGCCACCCGGGGAAGGGACGGAAAGGTCGCGACTTTCGGGGGTCGTCCGTGTATCAAGGTGCCATCCAGGTCGTTGCTCGAAAACGACTTGTGTTGGACTGGGGACCGGGCCATCACACATTCGGCCCCGTGTCCAGGGACCGCATCAAGTGGGCCAGGCTAAGGGCATCGTCGAAGGTGGGCGCCAAAGAATGCTGGCCGCGGGCGTGGCGATGGAAGTGGTCGTTAAGGACCTCCCCCACACTGGGTTCGAGGGGCAGGCGCTCCTCGTGTGTGCCTTGAGCGTCTGTCCACTGAATGCGGTCGGGCATTTCGAGCCAGGCGGCGCCCCGTTCGGCGAAGACCTGAAAACCAGGCTGGGGCAGGAAGCGGCTGGCCTCCCCCCAGGCGGTCTGCTGATATCGATAGAAGTCGATTTGGGCGATGCCGCCATCGGCGAAGTGGGCGGTGAAGGTCTCGAAGTCGTGGTCGGGGAGGTCCGCGTTGGGGAAGACGCGGGCGGAGTCGCCCTGCATGGAGATGGGGTCGGCCTGAAAGAGGAAGCGGCACCAGTCCAGAAGATAGCTGCCTGGGTCGATCTTGAGCGGGGCCGGGGTGAGCTGGGTGGCCGGGCCGGGCTGCCCGTAGCGATCAAAGCCGAAGAGTCGGTTTTGACCCAGGATGATGCGAGGCCGTCCGAGTTGAGTGGCCAGAAGTTCACGAAGTCGCAGGGTCGCCGGATAGAAGCGGCGGGCCATTTCGACCATGAACGGGACGCCGCTAGTCTGGACCAGCTCCTTCAGTCCTTCCAGTTCGTCGACCATGCCGGCCACGGGCAAGGCGCAGTAGATAGGCTTACGAAGCCGACAGGCCAGGCGGATCGGGTGCAGGCCAAACCATTGCGGCCCAACGAGGGAGATCGCGTCCACGTCCGGCCGTTCGATCAGGGCGGTGAGACCCTCGCAGACGGCGCAGCCCAGATGCCGGGCCTCCAGGGAGGCCCGGCGCAGGACCTGGTCGTAAACCGCCGTGACCTGGAACCGATCACTCAACCGGAGCAGGGCCGGCTTGTGACGGGCCTCCCAGAGGCGTCCCAGACCGATCACACCGAGCCTCAATCGGACGTTCTTGGAAGCCGGCAAGATCGGGTCCTGACGGGAATCGGGCTGGATGGGAAGGGATGGGTCGGGCCGACGGCCTCCCCTTCCCTTTGTTACGATCAGCTTACCATTGGGTGGGGCGGCGAGGCCACTCCGGTCGTTTTCAAACAGTTTAAGGTGAGGCGGCCTGTTTCAACGATCGCGTACGAGGTCCGAAGCCGTCCTTGCTGGAGTCGGCTATGATGAACGTTGTGGTCCTTTCCGCGAGCCCCGGACCCTGGTGGCAATGAACCATCCCTCTTCGATCTTTGATCGGTCCAGCCATCCGCCCCGGCCTCTCGTCGGGTCGGAGCCCCCCGTCTTTCCAGGCGGCCGGGACCGGTCCCTGGCGATCGCGGCCCTCGACCTCGACCGCCTCCTGCTCGCCCAGCCCGAACTGATGGCCGAGGAACGGACGGCCTTCGACCTCTTTCAGAAGCGGCTCGCGGTCGTCTTCCACCATGAGTCCCACGCCCGCCTGACCGACCTCAAGGAGCGCTACGCGCCCCTCGACCCAGATGCCCTAGACGAGCGCCGTATGTGGCGCGGCAGTCCTAATGTCCTGGCGGATGAGCACTTCCTGACCCCCTTCGAGGCCACCCTGGTCCGTGCCAATTACCAGCGACTGGACCGCCGGTTGGTCGTGGAGGCCGTCTCGGCCCGAAACAGCCTGGGCCTGGACTACATGCCCAATTTCGAGCTCTTCGAGCACCTGAGGGTTTACGTTCGCGGTCGATGCGAGGTCACCCGCAAGGTCCGCAATGCTTCCACTCGCTTCCGAAGCGTCCGCAAGAGCTTCGAGGCTTACCGCCGAGTCGTGATCGCGTTGAAGTTCAAGGCGGGGGACCACCTCGACGAATACATCCGCGACGACGTCGTTTACCTCCGGATGTACCGCGACGTCCCGTTCGCCGAGATGGACGTCCACCTGCCCGAACAAGGGACCAGGCCCCGCCTCCGTTGGCTGGACAAGGCCCAGATCGCCTCCCCGTTCATGACCGGACTGCCCACTCTGGCCGCCAAGGTCCTCTTCGGGGGCCTCCTCACGTTCTCGCCTCTGGGACTGGCCACGGTCTTGGCCATCCCCGTCGGGGCGGGCCTGAAGTCGTTCTTCGGGTTTCGTCAAACGAGATCGAGACATCTGCACTTTATGATACGGCATCTCTATTATCTGACCCAGGCCAACAATTCCAGCGTCTTGGCCCGCTTGATCGATTCGAGCGTGGAGGAGGACTACAAGGAGACCTTGCTTGCCTATTACCTCCTCTGGCAGGTGGCCGCGAACTCCGCCGTGGGCTGGGACCAAGCGAAGTTGGACGCCGAGGCCGAGCGCTTCCTGCGCGATCGAGCCGGGTTGGAGACGGACTTCGAGGTGGGGGACGCGATCCGCAAACTCGAGCGTTTGGGGTTGGCGGGCCTGGACGACGATGGGGCCCTTCAGGCGGTGCCAATCGACGAGGCCCTGCGACGGTTGGAGTCGCACTGGGCCGAGGCCTTCCGGTCAAGGACGGCGAATGTTCAACAAAACGGCGAGACGGCCCCTTGATGGTCTTTGCGGGGCGATGACCGACCGCCTAGAATAGTCACGAATTGGTCCGGGACCCAAGGTCGCGGACCTCCCACCCCAAACGCCTCGCGATGCGCCTCACTTCCCGGTCGGGCGCGCCACTCGGGTTGGCCCACGAGCAGGCTTTTATCCATGGTGCAAGGAACGTCGAAGTCCGCGTCTCAGGGCCAGCCGAAGCATGGTCCGCCCCCCGAGGAACTGGGGCCGGTCGGCCGCGTCTTTTGGTCGGTTTATCGCTTCCTGGCCTCGCTCAAGCTGGCTGTCGTCTGCTTGCTCTCGCTTTCGGTCGTGCTCGCCTACGCCACTTCGTTCGAATCCGAATACGGCGCCAAGGCGTCCCACCAGGTGATCTATCAATCCTGGTGGTTCGGTATCTTGCTGGCCTTCCTGGGGGCCAACATCTTCTGCGCGGCATCGATCCGTTTCCCGTGGAAGAAGCGCCAGCTTGGTTTCGTCGTCACTCATGCGGGTTTGCTGATTGTCTTGCTCGCTTCCGTGCTTACGAAGTGGATTTGCTACGAGGGGAGCGTTTGGATCAAGGAGGGGAGTAGTTCCAACGACCTGATCGACACCGAGGCCCCCGCCTTGATCGTGCGTGACCTCGATTCACGGACCGGGAAGCCGGTCAACGACAAGTCCTACGTCTTGCCGTTCCGCCCGGGCGCCTTCGCCTGGTCGCCAGGTCGGGTCGAGACCCTAAGTCAGAAGCGGGACCCGTTCAAGGTGAGGGTCTCACGGTTCCTGCCGGCCTCGATCGGCCGCTATTACCATGCGCGCGCTGAGGATGGACAAGACGGTTCGCCTATGATCGCGTTGGACATGAAGGTCACGCCGCCCAACGCTTCGCGGCCGATCGATGTTTTTGAAGGAGACATTCAAGACTCCGAGAAGTGGTTCGTGGTCGGCCGGATCGGCCGCCGTGTGCGCGAAGTAGGCGGCGTGCAGGTCGTCTTCCAGACGTTCCAGGACGACGACGGCACCAAGTTGGCCGACTTCCTCAACCCGCCTCCGCCCGAAACGGCCCGCTTCCGTTACCAGGACAATCAGGGCACCACGCGCACCCACGACTGGGCGATCGCGGACGAGGGCCCTCACGGGGAGTCGGCCGACCTCGGCAAGACGATCAACTTGCCCGAGAGTGACATCGAGGTGAAATACGAGGGGCCGTTCGCTTTGCCGGCCTCGATCATTCAGTCGCAGACCGGCGACGACGAGGCCCACGGCCTGAAGTTCCAGGTGCGGCGCGGTTCGGGCCCCTGGCTCAGTCACTACGGCTGGTGGGCCCCGACCATGCCCTCGTTCCTGCCGAGCGAGAGCGCCCCGGCGGGCACGAAGGCCCTCGTACAGATCAGCTACTCCCACGCACCCCACTTTGACGCCGGCTTGAGGGGCCAATTGGAAATCACCGCCTCGGCCGATGGCAGGCTCCATCACCGTTACACGAACAGGGAAGGCGTCCAGAGCTCCGGCCCGATTGAAGTCGGCAAGGAGGTCGCCGTCACGGGCGGCCCGAACCGCCCCGTCACCATGACCTTCGCCGTCACCGACCATCTGCCCCAAGGGAAGGAGACGTTCGGTTTCGTCCTCCTCAACCCAGGCAAGGGCAAGGGGGAAGGGGTCCCCGCCATCCTCGCGGAAATGACCGTGGAGGGCGTGACCAAATCGTTCTGGGTCCGCGGGCCGGCCGGCCTGGAGTCGAAGCCGATCGTTTATCCAGCCGAGGGCCCGCCCCGCGCCGCCATCGACTTCGGCAATCGGGCCTACGAAGTCGCCTACGGCTTCGACCAAAGCACGCTCCCCATGACCCTGGAACTGGTCGACTTCGACGTGCGCTTCGATCGCGGCACGCGCAACCCCAAGAGCTTCACCAGCAAGGTGCTCCTCACCGACGAGGCGCGCGGTGTGAGCCGCAAGCCCGTGACCATCACCATGAACGAACCGCTCATCCACGGCGGTCTCACGTTTTACCAACAGAGTTATCAGGAACTCGAAGACCCACGAACGGGCCGGCCGGGCGGGGCCTTCATGTCGGTCTTGCACGTCCGGTATGACCCGATCTGGGTCATGATGTACTTTGGTTGCTTTCTTGTCATCATCGGCACATTTCTACAATTCTATATGCGAGCGGGTGTCTTCACTGACGGCGGCAAGAAGGAACGCGAGTGGGCCACCCGGCGCGACGGGGCCAAGGCCCCAGAGCCTGTCGTTGTCCCGACACCCTGAGATTCACTATCGACCCCAATTGGTCGTGCGCGACCGAGAGGTTATCTCATGAGACGACACCTTCCCCAAGTCGCCTTCGCCCTTTCCCTTCTGTTCGGAGCGTCGTTCTGGGCGCGGGCCGAGTCGCCGGGCAAGACCGGGTCCGGCCCTGGCTACGACACGATCGCCCGCCTGCCCGTGATGAACCAAGGGAGAGTCAAGCCACTCGACACATTGGCACGCGTCGAAGTGAAGACCATTCATGGACGCGAGTCGATCACCCTCACCAACCCCGACGGCACCGAACTGGGCAAATGGGGGCCTGTCGCCGCCTACTTCGGGTGGATGGCCGCTCCCGAGTTCTGGGACGAGCAGCCGTTCATCCTGGTCGAGTTCCTGGCCCTGAAGAACAAGCTCCACGCGCCGGCCGTCAAGGCGCGTCTCACCGCGATCGCCGACGAGCCCTCCACGCCCGCCCCGACCCGCGAGAAGGCACGTGAGCTGGCCGGCCGCGACGACGTCTCCGCCGACGACCTCGGAAAACTCGTCTCCTTGCCGGGCCTGACAGAACGCGACGCCAAGGGCCTCAAGGAACTCGTCAAACGCCTCGGCGAAGGGTCGAAATTCATGACCCCTCGGGAACTTGACGAGGCAAGGGTCACGGTGGACGGCCGGACCGTCAGCTTCCGTGCCTGGGCGGCCGACATCCAGCGCCGCCAAGCCAACATGGAAGGGGCCATCCAGGCGTTCAAGAAAGACGGCCTCTCCGAGTTGGAGAAAAAGGTCTTGGAAGTGGCCGAGCGCCACATGCGATATCGCGCCGTGCGGGGCGACAACGATCGGATGACCGCCCCCGTAGACACATACCTGCCTCGGCCGCACTCTCCCGAGTTCATCGCCTTCTGCGGCAAGGTCTACCGCCATTTCCACGAAATGAGCGAGGCGGATCGGCAAGCGCCGGCACGGGCCCTGGCCGCGCTCGGTCCACTCCAGGAAGAAGCGGCCCGCGCCGTGGACCGCTTCTGGACGACCCTGCAAATGAAGGACCGCAAGGAACCGGGCACCGACGCCGAGTTCGATCGCGAGTTCGCGACCTGGCTCCGTGAGGACTCGGACTGGCTCCCGCTCCGCGTTGTCCTCGAATCCGACATGGACGAGCTGGTCTCGGCCGGTTTCGCCAGGAACGATGTGGAGGCGCTTCGGTCCGCCTACAGTGCCTTGAAGGAGGCCGAGGCCGCTGAACCGGGCCGAGCACCTGCTGACAAAGCCGAGGCGCTTGTCGCGGCGGTCCGCAAGGTGGGTGAGGCCATCGGCGGTCCCATCTATCCCGCCGAGTCGGCGATCGAGCGAGAGACCCGTTTCAATTCCTTCGCACCCTTCTATCGGGCCCCAATGGCCTATGGCGTCGCCTTCCTCGCGGTGCTCTTGAGCCTGGCGATCGTCCGTCAGGGACAGTCGAGCGTCGCCGTCGTTGGCAAGTGGCTTTATGCTCTGGGCCTGACCGCTTTCGTCGGCGGCATCGGCCTTGAGGTCTTCGGCTTCTATAGCCGGATTCGGATCTCGGGTTGGGCACCCGTGACCAACATGTACGAAACCGTCGTGTGGGTCGGGCTGGTCGCCGCCGCGATCGCGCTCGTGATGGAGGCGATTTACCCTCGCCGCTTCCCAGCGCTGGGCGGCTCGCTCGCGGGACTGCTCTGCACGCTCGTCGCGGCATCCGCGGGCTCGACGGTCCTCGACCCGGCGATCAAGAGCATCCCGCCCGTCCTGCGGAGCAACTACTGGTTGACGATCCACGTGCTGACGATCGTCTCCAGCTACGCCGCATTCGCGCTGGCGATGATGATCGGCCTCTTCGCCTCGTGGTTCTACCTGACCGCCAACTACAAGCGGCGCGTTCCGATCAACGAGGTCTTTTTCCCGGTACTGGTGGGTCTGCCGCTGGCCGTCGTGGGTACGCTCGCCTACCAGTCCGCGAAAAACGGCGTGACGATCGGCCCCCTGAAGGACCCATTCGTCGCGCTCGTGAGCGGCTTGGTCGGCCTCTTCGGGATCGCCCTCTGCCTTTCGCCCTTGCCGGGTGTCCTTGGTGAGTTCTTGAGCCGGCGTTGGCTCCTTCAAACGGCCGACCTAACTGACGACTCATTTTCCGGCGACAAGGTGATGGTGGGTCCCGTCGCGTTGGCCAAGCCGGGCTGGGCCCTGGCGCCGGCCATCGTGGGGGCCGTCATCTTCCTGGCCTCCACCGTCACGGCCTGCTCCGGCGCGCTCATGTACTCAAACCCGAACGAGACCGGCAGCGGCATGACCTTCCTTTTCATGGGCTTGATCGGCGCGGGCGTGGGGGCCTTGATGCTCTTCAGTCAGTTGCCCACGCTGATCTCCCTGGCGAGGAAGGGGAAAGTCGAGCGCCGTGTCGAGGCCCTGGAAGACATTGAGGGAGCGCGATTCGACGACGACCGGATGGACATGGGCGGCGGCGTGGCGACGCTGGCGCCGCCGACCGTGGTCGAACGCGTCCGCGCGATGTCGGTCGCCCCGCAGGTGAAGCTCGACGCTCGGACGCAGTCAATGCGACGCACGGCCGCGATCGTCAAGCCGCTGGCCAACTTCATCTATCGGGCCATGCAAGTGGGTGTCTTGCTGGTCGCGGCGGGGACCTTCCTGGGCGGCTGGTGGGCCGACAAGTCTTGGGGCCGCTTCTGGGGCTGGGACCCCAAGGAAGTTTGGGCCCTCATCACACTCCTCTTTTACCTCGTGCCGCTCCACGGGCGTTTCGCCGGCTGGATCAACACGTGGTGGCTTGTCTTCTCATCGGTCTTCTGCTTCGGCTCGGTGATGATGGCCTGGTACGGCGTGAACTTCGTGCTGGGGGTCGGCCTGCACAGTTATGGGTTCTCCGAAGGGGGCGGCCAGGAACTGGTCGGCCTGGCGATGGCCGTCGTCCTGGCCCCTGTGATCGCCGCCGGCTGGCGCCGGCAACGCGGCATGACCTTGGCCTCCTGACCCCTATCGAATGCGTGGACACGGACGTCCACGCCGTGCGACCCACCTGGAACATGCCGCGCAAGCCAAGCAAGACCACGGTTCGCCCGCTCGCCGACGCCTTGGGACGACTCTATCCCGACGCCGTCTGCACGCTCGACCATCGCAACGCGTTCGAGTTGCTCGTGGCGACGGTCCTCTCAGCGCAATCGACCGACGCACGTGTGAACCTGGTCACGCCGGCCCTCTTCGCTCGCTGCCCCAATGCAGGCGCCATGGACGCGATCGAGACGGCCGAACTCGAAGAGATCATCAAATCGACCGGTTTCTTTCGGGCCAAGTCGAAGCACCTAAAGGGGCTCGCGCGGGCCCTCGTGACGAAACACGGCGGCGAAGTGCCCAACGACCTTGACGCCCTCGTCGCCTTGCCCGGCGTGGGACGCAAGACGGCGAACGTCGTCTTAGGGAACGCCTTCGGTGTCGCCTCCGGGTTCGTGGTGGACACTCACGTTGGCCGCCTCGCCCGACGACTCGGCCTCTCGAAACGAACGGCCGCCGAGAAGGTCGAGGAAGACCTGATGAAGCTCTTTCCACCGGAAGAATGGGTCCACCTCAGTCATCGCCTCATCGCCCACGGCCGCGCCGTCTGTGCCGCGAGGAAGCCTCGCTGCGATCGTTGCGAACTCGCCACGTTTTGCCCCAGAGTGGGGGTCCCATAGGCATCATCCAGAGTAAAATATTTGAACCAAAATAAATTGATATATTGAATTAATCTTGTGTCGGGCGATCAACGACCGATCGAATCGGCATTGCGGGGGCCCACTTGGTCCCGCACAATGAGACGCACCCAAGCGACCTTACCCAACTCCGCTCCACTCGCCGCTCATGCACATCCTTGACATTTTCGACGCCCACCCGACGACCTTCAGTTTCGAGTTCTTCCCACCTAAGTCGGACGCTGCCTGGGAAGACCTCTTCGGCACGATCGAACAACTTCAGCCCTTGCGTCCTTCGTTCGTCTCGGTCACGTACGGCGCCGGCGGTTCGACGCGGGAGCGTACTCACGACCTCATCGTGCGCATCCAGCGCGAGACGAACTTGACGGCCGTGTCGCATCTCACATGTGTCTGCCATTCGCGTGAGGAACTGTCCGCGATCCTTGAGCGTTACAGCACGTCGGGCATTGGCAACATCTTGGCGCTGCGGGGTGACGCTCCCCGGGGCAAGGTCGTCCATGATCGTCGCGACGACGCTTTCCAATTCGCCGACCAACTGGTCGACTTCATTCGGGGTTGGTCCAGCCCGCCCGACCCGCGCGGTTTTGGGGTCGGCGTGGCGGGCTTTCCCGAGGGACATCCCGACTGTCCCAACCGCCTGGCCGAGATGGACCACTTCAAGCGGAAGGTCGACGCGGGGGCCCATTACATTTGCACGCAGTTGTTCTTTGATAACCGTGACTTTTTCGACTTCCGCGAACGTTGCGAACTCGCGGGCATCAAGGTGCCGATCATCGCTGGGATCATGCCCGTGGAACGCAAGGGGGGCCTGAATCGGATGGCCGAACTCGCCTTGGGCGCCCGCTTTCCCGCGAAGCTCCAACGGGCCGTCGCTCGCTGTGACGGGGACGACATCGCCAACGTCGGCATTCACTGGGCCACCGAGCAATGCCGTGACCTGCTCGACAATCAAGTGCGCGGCATCCACTTCTACACGTTGAACCGTTCGGGCGCCACTCGGAAGATCTTCGAGAACCTGGGCGTGAAGGACACCGATGGCCTGCGCTCGAACCTCTGAGATCAAGACCTTCGGAGGGCCCGGCCGGGTGTGGCCCCGGTCGCCTCGCCGTCGCGCAGGACGAATTGACCGTTCACCAGGACATGCCGCATCCCTTCGGCGAACGCGCGGCCGTTCGCGTAGGTCGAGCGGTCGATGATCGTGTTCGGGTCGAAGACGGCCACGTCGGCCGCCATGCCTTCGCGCAAGAGTCCCCGGTCGTTGAGGCGAAAACGTCGGGCCGCATGCGAAGAGAGATGGACGATCGCCTCGCCCCAGGTGTAGTCCTTGAGTTCGCGCGTGTGCCTTCCCAAATAGCGCGCGAAGGCCCCCCAACCGCGGGGGTGGGGATGACCACCGCGGTAGATCCCGTCGGACCCGGCCATGTGGGCGGGATGGCGGAGGATCGCGCGGACGTCTTCATCGGTCCGGTCGCCGGGACGGAAGCCGAAAATCCCCACGGCCATCTCGTTGGCGATCAACACCTCACGCACAAAGTCGCCCGGGGCGAGTTTGGCCCGTTCGGCCGCCTCGGGGACCTTGAACCCTTCGGCCCAGTTCCAATCCGGATGGGCGACAAACGCCAGCGTGATGTTCTCAAGCGCGTATGGTGTCGGCTTCGAAAACCACTCCGCGTTGAGGCGGTCGCGGGTCTCGGGGCGCTTCAAACGGGCGACGGTCGCGTCGATGCCCCCTTCCTGGACCCAGGCGGGCAGGGCCACCATCCCCAGGATCGTGCTGCCGGCGAGATAGGGATACGTGTCGTAAGTCAGGTCGTGACCGAGGGTCCGTCCCTGATCGATCAGGGGGAGCATCACGTCGGCCGCGCCGTTGTAGTGCGAGACGTGCGCGGCGACCCCCGATCGCCGGGTGATCTCGATCACCTCCGCCATGCCCACCGGGGCGGCCGGGCCGTAGCCGCGCATGTGCGTCACGTAGACGCCGTCATAAGGGACGATCGCCTCGCAAAGGGCCGCGATCTCGCGGGCGTCGGCGTAGAGGCTGGGGATGTAGTCGAGGCCCGTGGAAAGGCCCACCGCGCCTTGCTCCATCGCCTCGACCGCGAGACGCTTCATGGCGGCGACCTCGTCGTCGGTGGCCGGGCGGTCTTCCAGGCCCATCACGTCCATTCGGAGGTTACCGTTGGGGATGAGCATCGCGACATTCAGCGCGGTCGTCCGCTCGAAGCGAGCGAGGTACTCATCCAGAGAGCTCCAGGCGTAATCGGGGCCTTCGGGGTTGCCGTTGAAGCCGGCCGTATAGCGTCGCATGTAGTCAAGCGTGGCGGCCTTGGCGGGGGCGAAGGCGACGCCGTCTTGACCGATGATGTAGGTCGTCACGCCTTGCTTGAGGGCCGGCAGATGGACCGGGTCGGCGAGGAGCATCAGGTCGCCGTGGACGTGGGCGTCGATGAAGCCGGGGGAGACGAACAGACCCGTCACGTCGACGACCTCGTCGGCCTCGACCCGATCGAGGCGGCCGATCGCCCCGACCTTTTCACCCGTCACGGCCACGTCCGCGCGAAACGGAGGCGCTCCCGTGCCGTCGATGACCCAGCCGCCTTTGAGGACCTTTTCCAATCGCATGGACTTTCCGTTGAACTGGAGAGTAGGAGAGAAATGAACCACGGAGTCACGAAGGACACGGAGACGGGAGATAAGTTGGTTTCTACGAATATGTTTATGATTTCGATTGCTTCGCGCCGGCTTTCTCGGCTTCGTCTTCCAAGAGTCGCCAAAGATACCACATGGCGACGGTCCGGTAGGGGCGCCAGGGTTCGGTCAGGACGGGGCATTCCTTGGGCGTTGGGGCCCCTTCCAGGCCGTGGAAGAGCCTCAAGGCGTTGCGGATGCCCAGGTCGTCCACGGGAAGCACGTCGGGCCGATTCAGGCTGAAGATCAGGAACATCTCAGCCGTCCAGCGCCCGATCCCCTTGACCTTGGTGAGTTCGGCGATGATCGTCTCGTCGTCGCTCTTGTGGAGATGATGAAGACGTACGCGGCCTTCGACCACGTCGGCCGCCAGACCAAGGACGTAGCGGGTCTTCTGTCCTGAAAGACCGCAGGCGCGAACCTGGTCTTCCCCCAGTCCCAAGAGCCGCGCCGGCTCGAACCCCTTACCCGTGAGTGCTTCCAGGCGACCGGAAATGGTCTCGGCCGCCTTGCTGGAAATCTGCTGGCTGACGATCGAGCGGACCAACATGCCGAATCGGTCGCGGTAAGGACGGAGCTTGCACGGGCCGTGTCGGTCGACGAGCGGCGCGAATCGCCGGTCCGCCCGGACAAGGTGCTTCTCGGCCTCATCCCAGGGCCTTTTGCGGACGCCGGACATCAACAATCGCTCACTTCTTGGGGGCCAGGGCGAACTGGGGATGTTCCGCCAGGAAGGCCCGCGCCCGGTCGACGCGCCCGCAGGCGTCCCCTAGGAATTTAAGGGCCTGGTCGATCCGGTGATCGTCCTCGGCGCAACTGAATCGGAGGAACCCTTTGCCGGCCTCGCCGAAGCACTCGCCCCCCAGGCAGGCGACCCCGAACTGGTCGTCGGCCCCTTGGAGGAGGAAGAGGGCCAGGCCGTGCGACGTGAGGCCCAGTCGCTCGCAAATGGCCTGGACGCCTGGAAAGACGTAAAAGGTCCCGGCGGGTGGACGGACCTGGAACCCGTCGATCTTGCTCAGGCCCTCGGCCAATTTTCTGACCTTCAGCTCGAAGCGGTCCATGTATTCCAGGCGGGTCCGGTGGTCGTGTTCCAGGGCGGCTTGGGCCCCCAACTGGACGAACGGCGGACTACACGACGCGGTCGTGTTAATGAGTTTGCCGATCGCGTCCACGACCGTCGGGTGGGCCACGGCGAACCCGATCCGCCAACCACTCATACTGTACGACTTGCTGAACGTGTAAGCCGCCAGGGCCTGGTCGATCATCCCTGGCCGCGTGAGGATCGACTCGTGCTTCCCCCGCCAGACCATGTGGCAGTACGGCTCATCGGAAAAGACGACCACATCTCGGCCACGAACCAGGTTGGCGATCCCGTCGAGGTCTTCGCTGGTCGCCACGCCCCCGGTCGGGTTCTGCGGCGAATTCAAAAAGATCGCGCGCGGCTTGGGGTCCGTCTTCAAGAAGCGTTCGACCGCTTCAGGACGCGGTCGGAAGTCGTCTTCGGCCCGAAGGGGCTCGATCACGGCGCGGGCCCGCCGACGCTGCAAGTTGGGCTCGTAAGTGGGGAAATGGGGACTGAAGATCAAGACCCCGTCGTCGGGTTCCAGAAGGGCCTCGGCGAAGTACTGTTCGAATGGCTTGGCACCCGAGGCGACGACAATGTTCTCGGGCCCGACCTCCAGGCCGAACTCGATGGAAACGAAACGGGCCGCGGCCTGACGCAATTCGGGAAGGCCCAGACTGGGTCCGTATCCCGTGCGGTTCTGCTCGATGGCCAAGATCGCAGCGGTCTTGGCGTTGGGGGTGCTGGGGAAGGGACTGTCGCCGATTTCGAGTTCGACGACGTCCTTACCGTTCGCCTTGAGCTGTCGTGCCAAGGCCAGGACGGTGAACGCGGTCTCGGCCTTGAGGTCGCGAGCAAGGCTACTCAAACGAGGCATCCGAAGGCCCTCGGTACGAGGCGGTCCAAAGCGACCGCCACACGGCGGCCGTCATGAGGTTCATCATCTCGAATCCGTTCGCCCAGGGCAATTGGGGCGAGCCAAAGGGAGGAACGGAGGGAGACAGCACTTTTATCGAAGAGACAATCGCTGGTTTCGCCTCTTCGTCGGATAACGAAAACTCAACGGGAAGGACCAGCTTGTCATCCAACACGAGACGCGAGGCGTGGTGCGTCGTTGCTTTTTCTCAACAATTGGAAACGAAGAAGACAATTCACCGACTGGGGGGTTGCTTTGATGACGCACATACTGAAGAGTACGAAACCGACCCGCTCGCAACGGAGGTTGCCGGGAGTGACCTCGACGAGTCGGGTTCTTACTTTCATAACGGTATCGGACGAGACCCCAACGACGATCGCCCTTGGAGACGCCTCATGAAGCGACGATCCTGGACCTTGATGACCCTCGCCGCCTTGTCGGCCTTCTGCCTCGCGACATCGGCCCACGCGGGCGTGATCGCGAATTTCAATCAGAACCCGCAAGGTGCCGGGTTCACCATGACCGGCATCAATTTCACCCCATCGACCATCAACATCGATTACACGTTCCAGACCATCCCTGGAAACTCGGGTACTTACAGCACCGTGCCTGGGACCCCCACCGTCCCGGCCTTGCTTACCATCACCTCGGGCGGTTTGGTCAACGGCACGGGCGTGGCCGTCGTTCCTGGCTCTTCCTGGATCCAGAACGTCAGTTACAACTTCACGATCGTGGTCCAGCCTCCCGTGGGCGGGACGGGCACCGCTCCGTCGAACCTCGCCAATGGCACGAACCTGTTGAGCGGGACCCTGTTCGGGACGGTCCTGGTCAGCAATGCGAACAACACCGCCACGTTCAACTTGAGTGGCGCGAGTTGGACATCGGCCCCGGCTGTCCTTTATTCCGGCACGGGCGTCTCGGCCCCCGTGACGGTCCAAAACCTCTTCGGCTACACGTCCTCCTGGGCGTTGAACGGCGTGACCGCCACGAGTCTCTCGGGTGGAAACATCCAACCGTTCTCGGGCACTTCGCTCGTGGGTAGCTTCTCGGCCGTTCCCGAACCCGCCTCCGTGGTCCTGATGGGCCTCGGCATTGTGGGACTGCCGGGCGTGGTCTATATGCGTCGGCGGAAAGCCCTCCTGGGCGCCTCTTCCGTTTGACGACGTGACCCGCTGAGGCCCGTTCTCTTCAAACGGCTCGGCGTCTCCCGCAGGTCCGTCCTGACGGAGACGCCGAGCTTTTGTTGGGGCACTCTCCAGGGATCGTGGAGGGTTGACTCGGGCATGACCGGTTCTTTGGTTTTGCGTCATGGCGCGAGACCTGTCCCGGGGCGATCCCCTGGTCGATACGTCCATAGAGGGCCTTGACGCGACGCGGTGGGCCGCCCAGGTTCGCAAGAAACGTCCTGGATGGGCCGAGTCCATCCTCCCGCGTCTCGATTTGAGTTGCATTTTCTCAACGCCTCGAGCAACGTCGATTTCTTTCTGGTTTAGCCTCTTGCTATTTTTGTTCCGATCGAGGAAAGTACGAACCCGATCCGAATGGGGCCAAATGAAACCCGGCCTAATTCTGGATACCTCTGTCCCACTTGTTGCCTCGCGAAGAAAGACCCCCCGCCTTCGCCGTTACCTCGGAGACGCCTCATGACGCGACGAATCGGAACCTGGATGACACTCGCCGCCCTGGCGGCCTTCGGCCTCGCTAGCTCCGCTGAAGCGGGCGTGATTGCGAACTTCAATCAGAACCCGCAGGGCGCTGGGTTCGCGATGAGCGGCACCAGTTTCACGCCGACCGTAATCAACATTGACTACACGTTCCAGACGATCCCTGGGACCACGGGCACGTACAGCACGACGGGCAGCCCGACGGTGCCGGCCCTCCTGCAAATCACCTCGGGTGGTTTGATCGGTGGTACGGGCATCAACATCAACCCGGGTGTGTCGTTCCTTCAGAACGTCAGCTACAACTTCACCATCACGGTCCAGCCCCCGGTGGGCGGGACGGGAACGTCCGCGTCCAACCTGGCCAACGGGACCAACCTGCTGAGCGGGACCCTGAGCGGCACCGTCTTGGTGGACAATTCCAATAACACGGCCACCTTTAATCTCGCCGGTGTGAACTGGACCTCGAACCCCGCCGTGCTCTACTCGGGCACGGGCGTTTCGACACCCGTCCCGGTCCAGCAGCTCTTCGGCTTCACGTCCTCCTGGGCGTTGAACGGCGTCACCTCCACCAGCCTGTCCGGTGGAAACATCCAGCCGTTCACGGGCACGTCCCTCGTGGGTAGCTTCTCGGCCGTCCCCGAGCCCGCTTCGATGGTCCTGATGGGACTGGGCCTCGTTGGTCTGCCGGGCATCATGTTCGTTCGTAAGCGAATGGCCCGCACCAGCTCCTGATGACGCCAAGCTGCCTCGATTGGTACTAGAAAAAGAAAGG
>CALLYK010000338.1 GCA_937858365.1 uncultured Isosphaeraceae bacterium
CCAAGCGGATACACCGGGCCGAACGACTTCGCGCTGTGGAACCTCGTCCGCTGCGACCACTCCGAGCCCGCCGCCGCGACACCCGGGGCGCCCGGCGGTCACTACATCGGGCTCGCGTCGCTGCGCGACAGCGTGTTCCAGGACCCGGAGCAGACGGCCTGCAACGGCAACAGCATCTCGTTCGTGACCAAGACCGGGCGGACCGTCACCATCTCCGGCGCCGGTCCCGTGACCTGGTCCGCCTCGCCGATCTACTGACCCCATGCGATCCGCGCCGGCATGGCTGGTCGCCGCCTGCGCCGCCGCGGCCGCACTCGTGCTGGCATCACCGCCGGCTCGCATCGTCGCCAAATGCCTCGCTGATCCGATCAGCCACTCGACTTCGGCGGGCGGGGCGCTGCTGCTGCTAAGTTTCGCAGCGCTGAGCGCGCTGGCGTGCCTGCGCAACACTCAGGCAGCTTCGTGGCCACACGAACGGCGCGTCGGCGCGATCCTCGTGGCGAGCCTCATCCTCGGCAACGTCGCAAACACCCTCGGCCACATCGCCGCCCTCGGCGTCGAAGGGCTGTCGCCGACGCTCCCGGCCTACTTCTGGAACGGTGCCGACAACACGTACTCGTACCTCTTTCACAGTCACGCCGGGAAGGCGGCGCTTCGCGCGCTGCTGCGGCCACTCGCTGGCGAGTTCGCGCTCGACGTCGGACAGGGCTGGGGCGACGAGCTGCCGGGCTGGGTGGCGCTGAGCTGTGCGCTCACGGCCGCGATCGCGGCCATCAGCACCTCCGGGGCGGTGCCGAACAGCGGCCCCCGCCGCGCAGGATCCAACTCGCTGCCCGGACTGGACCTGGATCGCGCAAGACAATCGGAATCTCGAGGGCTGTGATCACGCCCCCGTCCCGCCTGGACACATGCGGAGCGGGGGCGTGCGGCAATCAACGACCGTACGAAATTGATGAGGAGGTTCGCCCGTGTCCGTGGAAGAGCGTGTGATCGAAATCGTCAGCGAGCAAATGGGCGTGGCCAAAGACCAGATCACCCGAGAGACGTCGTTCGTGAACGACCTCGGGGCGGACTCGCTCGACACGGTTGAGCTCGTGATGGAGTTCGAGGAAGAATTCGACATCACCATCCCCGACGAGCAGGCCGAGAAGATCCAGACCGTCGGCCAGGCCATCGACTACATTCAGGAACACACGAAGTAAGTAAGGAGCCAAGCAGGCCCGTGCGGGAGACAGGCCATCGCGGCGATGGTCGGGGTCGTTCGTGGTACGGGCCTGGGTTCCGCCCCGAGAAGGGACCCCGCACCGATGAGGCGGCGCGTCGTCATTACCGGCATGGGGGTCGTCACGGCCCTGGGTCGGTCGCTGGAATCGTACTGGTCGGGGCTCCTCGAAGGACGGAGCGGAGTCGCCCCGCTTACCCTCTTCGACACCACGCCGTTTAAGGTCCATTTCGGCGGCCAGGTCCACGATTGGGACGCCGATGCCCTCTTCGGCTCGAAAGAGGCCCGGCGACTCGACCGATTCGCCCAGTTCGCCTTGCTGGCGAGCCAAGGGGCCGTCGCCGACGCTGGGCTTGACTTCAGCCATTACTCCCCTCACCGTTGCGGCGTCCTCATCGGCTCGGGGATCGGCGGTCTCAACGAGTTCGAGACCCAGCATCGCAACCTCATCGAGAAGGGGGCCTCCAAGATCAGCCCCTTCACGATCCCGAAATTAATGGTCAATGCCGCCAGCGGCCAAGTCTCCATCAAATTCGGCCTTCAGGGTCCTTGCTCGGCCGTCGCGACCGCTTGCGCCAGCGCGGCCAACGCGATCGGTGACACTTTCCGCCTCATCCAGCACGGTCTGGCCAACATCATGATCACCGGCGGAAGCGAAGCGGCCATCACTCACATGGGCCTGGGCGGTTTCGCCTCCATGAGGGCCCTGTCCACCCGCAACGACGCACCGACCAAGGCCAGCCGCCCCTTCGACAAAGACCGCGATGGCTTCATACTCTCCGAAGGGGCCGGCATCGTCATCCTGGAGGCCGAGGAAATCGCGCTGGCGCGGGGGGCGCGGATCTACGCGGAACTCCTCGGCTACGGCATGTCCGCCGATGGCACGCACATCACGGCCCCGGACGAGCAAGGCCGAGGCGCCGCCCGCGCGATGACCCTGGCCTTGGAAGACGCCGGTCTCGCCCCGGACAAGGTCCAGTACATCAACGCCCACGGCACAAGCACCGACCTCGGCGACATCGCCGAAACGCGAGCCATGAAGTCGGTGTTCGGACCGCACGCCAAACGCCTCATGGTTTCGAGCACAAAGAGCCATTTGGGCCACCTACTCGGCGCCTCGGGCGGCGTGGAACTCGTGGCGACCGCCCTGGCCATTCACCACGGCGTCCTGCCGCCCACGATCAACCTGGACGACCCCGACCCCGAGTGCGACCTCGACTACCTACCCCACACGCCGCGCGAGGCCCACGTCGACTTCACCATGTCCAACAGCTTCGGCTTCGGCGGCCACAACGCGAGCCTCGTCATCGGTAGGTACGTGCCTGAACTGAAGTGAGGTTCGGCGGCGTCGGGTGGACCATCATTCGCTACCGAGCACATTTCGTTCCGTTGTCACCGGTGCAAGTCGATCGTCGCTCTTGACTTGTGCGTCCTTATCCGCCCCATTCGACACGGTAAGACCGAGCACGCGCCGCGTTGTGGGAATCGGGACGACGCCCCGGTCCTCTTTGTTTCGACCGCACGATCTCCTTCCCGGTCTTTCGTCGCGGCACACGCTCCGAGTGAGGTCATAGGATTGTCCCCAATGGGTCGCTGTGCGACGATGGGGGGTCGTGAGAGAAGAGGTCGATGAAGGGCCCGGCGAATGCGATTTCGTGCGTTGCGAGTGGGGCTGCGCGGCTCCTTCGCCGTTCGTTTCTGGATGCTCACGCTGCCGGTCTTCGGGATGGCCCTGATCGGGTTTGGTCTGTTCCTCGCGGTTCGTGCCTGGACCCCCCGGTCCTATCACCTCCACATGTTGACCGACGCGAACCCTACGCCCGCGATGATGGCCCGGCGGATCGCCCTGGCCGCCTCCCGGCATGGGCTCGAGATTCGGCTCTCGGACAAACCCGTCACCTCGCTCGAAGCGCTTGACCTCGTCGACCGGCCCAATCCAATCGACGTGGCCTTGATCCCCGCCGGGATCACCGAGCGCGAGTACAAGAACGTGCGGCAGGTCACGGCCCTGGCGAGCACGTCGTTGCATCTCCTGGTACGTCCCGAATTGGCCGACCAAGGAATTACCGGCCTGCGCGGCAAACGCGTTTTCCTCGGTCAGGAAAGGTCCGTGACCAAGGGCCTGGCGCGCGATGTCTTGAACTTCGCCGGACTCGTTCGTTTCGACCATGGGGAAGTCATCGGTGCGGACTACGAAGGCGTGGAGGGCACGCCGGAATTCTGGCTGCGCGAACTCGACCGAATTCGTGACCTTGATGGAGACGAACGGACCCGGGCCCTGAAGGCCCTGCCAGACGCCATATTCGTCCTTTCACCCCTTCCATCGATTGGGGTCCGCGAGGTCGTGGCCGTGACTGGTTACAGGTTGGTGCCGATCCCCTTCGCCGACGCCTACTGCCTCGATCGGGTCTCGCCCACCGCTGTCGGGAACGTCACGATCGACCGCTCGATCTTCAGTCCCACCGACATCCCCCCGTTCGCCTACGGGCTCGACCCACCCGCACCGGCCCTCCCTTGCCGGACGCTGTCCACGCGTCTCGTCATGATCGCGTATGCCCCGACCGACCCCGAGGCGATCGCCCGACTTCTCGAGACCATCCACGATGGACCGATGACGGGCCTGCTCGCACCCCAGCCTCTCCGCGAACAGACGCCCCTCTTCCCGTTCCATCGGGGCACCGAGCTCTATATGAAACGCGATGAGCCGACCCTCACCCCGGAAATGATCGAGAAACTCACGAAAGCGGCGGGAGGCGTCGGGGCCCTGGTGTCCGGGATCGTGGCCTTCTACGGGTTCTTGCGCATCCGACAGCTACGCCGGTTTGAGTCCTATTTTTGGGACTTACATAGGTTGGAGCTTCTGGCACGCGGTCGCGAGATCGACACCGAGGCCCCGACCAATCCCAAGGAACTCCAGGCCTATCTCGAAGGACTTCTCCTCGACTTGAAAAGCCAGGCGATTCGCGATTTCGCGGAAGGCGGCCTGAAAGGCGAAGGGTTGATGGCAGGCATCGTCTCGCTGGCCAACGACATCCGGAAGACGATCCGCACGATCGGCGAGGAGAGTCAACGGCCACAGGGCACTCCGACATGAGCCAACGGTCCCATCGACCGCGATGAGATCGAAAAAGGCCGGACGAGAACGTCCGGCCTCAACGAACCCAACTGTTTCGATGCGATAACGCTGAAGTCGAAGGGCTCAGCCCGCTTGGACCTCGTCGCGATAGCGGGCGTAACCGGGACCTCGTTCCTTCATTTC
>CALLYK010000339.1 GCA_937858365.1 uncultured Isosphaeraceae bacterium
CCGTGATGATTACGATCATCTCTTTTCTGCCCGTCTTCGCCCTGGGCGGTCGCGAAGGCAAAATGTTCCATCCACTCGCCTACACCAAGACCTTCGCCTTGTTGGGGGTGGCCCTCCTGTCGGTTACGTTGGTCCCCGCGCTGGTCCCTATCTTTCTGAAGGGGCGCATTCGGTCCGAGGAGGAGAACTGGCTCGTCCGATCGATGATCGCCATCTTCAAGCCGACGCTCGCCTGGTTGCTCGATCGCCCGATGCTGGTTTGCTGGCTCTTCACGATCATCCTGGGACTCGGCTACCTCGCCTCGACGCGCCTCGGTCGCGAGTTCATGCCCGACCTCGACGAACGAAGCATCATGGACATGCCGACGACCGTACCGCGCGCCTCGGTCGCCGAGGCGGCCGACGATTTGCTCGTACGCGACGCCCTTCTGCGGGGTTTTCCTGAAGTTTGGCAGGTCGTGGGAAAGGCCGGTCGCGCCGAGACGCCCACCGACCCATCGCCTTTGGACATGATCGAGACCGTCATCAATCTGCGCGACGCGAGCACCTGGCCCCGGCGAAAGCTGCGTTTTGAAGACGCTCTGGCCCAGAGCGAACGTGTGCTCGATCACTTGGTTTCCCGACGTCTCGTGAAGGCCCCCGAGACCTCGGAGGAACGAAGCTCGCGCGTGAACGAGGTGGCCATGGAGGTCGTGGGCCGTCTGGATGAGTCGAACCGCACACTGGCCGCCCGACGCCTCGCCGAGTTCCAGCCCCAACTTGGTCGGGCCTTGATCGGTGAGGCCCTCAACCAGCTTCTCGCGCAGGTCGACCCGGAATCCAGGGCCCGAAGCCTCACCGTGACGGAGCGGGACCCATTGATCGACTCCTGGACCGGCAGGTTCGGGACCCGCTTGGGGAATCATGTTTGGCCGGACGACGTGCGTGAACTCGTCCATCAGATGGCCCATCGACTCGTTGGATCGGGCGCCCTGCTCGACCGGACCAACCTGCTCGACCCGAAACCTAGCACGTGGACACGCGTCACGAACACTGTCGGCGAGTTCGCCGGCTTCGATCGCGTTGGCCTTCCGGAGCGCGTCGCGGAGCAATTGACCTTTGAGCACGCGCGACGCCTTCAGGCGTTCGTGGAGGCCCTGAATTGGGAGCTATTCGACCAAGCGGTCGTCACCTCGAACAAGGCGGCCATCGAGACCTGGGGCCGGCTCTCGGCTGCTCGCCCCGACGCGATCGACGTGGACGCGGAACTGGCCCTGCTCAATCCGCCCTGGGCCTCGCGCCTGCTCCTCTGGAAGAAGTCCAAGGCGGACTTGATCGAAGAAATGAACACGGTGCTGCAAATGCCGGGCTGGGGCAACAGCTTTACCCAACCAATCGCGGCCCGGATCGAGATGCTCTCAACCGGCGTGCGGATGCCCGTGGCCGTGAAGGTCTTCGGCCCCGACATCGAGACCATCCAGCGAGTGAGTCAAGAAGTCGCCGCGGTGCTCCGCGGCGTCCGAGGAGCGGCCGACGTCTTCGCCGATCAACTCATCGGCAAAGGCTATGTTGAAATCCAGATCGATCGCAAGAAGGCGGCGCGATACGGCATCAACGTGGGCGACGTCCAAGACGTGATCGAAGTGGCGATGGGCGGTCGTCCCCTAACCACGACGATTGAGGGCCGCCGGCGTTATCCCATCCGCGTGCGGTATGGCCGCGATTTTCGCGACAGCTTGGAAGCGCTCAGGACCGTGCTCGTTTCGGGAGCGCCGATGCCGGCCGGGCCCGCGGGTGAGGCGGCCATGAATACGGCGCCCGGCCGAGTCGCCGCGTCGCCCGCGGCCCTACAAGTCCCCTTGGAGGCCTTAGCGACGGTGAAGGTCGTGGAAGGGCCTTCCATGATCAAGAGCGAAAACGGAATGTTGCGCTCTTATATCCAAATGCGTGTCCAAGGTCGCGATGAAGTGGGCTTCGTGGAGGAGGCCCGCGCGGTCGTGAAGGAGCGGGTGAAACTGCCGACGGGCACTTACTTGGAATGGTCGGGCACGTTCGAGCACCAGGTACGCGCCCAGCGCACCTTGCGCATCGTCTTCCCGACCGTGATCGCGTTGATCACGCTCATTCTGTATCTCATTCACAAGAGCTGGGCCGAATCGCTCCTGATGTTGACGAGCGTGTTGGGGGCGTTGGCGGGCGGTGCGATCTTTCAATGGTTGCTCGGTTATCCGTTCAGCGTGGCCGTTCAAGTGGGTTACATCGCCTGCTTCGGCATGGCCGTGGAAACGGGCGTGGTGATGCTTGTCTATCTGCGCGAGGCGATCGCCGAG
>CALLYK010000340.1 GCA_937858365.1 uncultured Isosphaeraceae bacterium
TGACATGGAAGTGGTCCCAATCGGGTTTGTGAAAAGACGGCCATGAGTTTGGGTAAGTGGGAAGAAACGTCCAGGTACGGTGAGATTGCCGATTCGGTCAAGTCTGCATCGTAAACGGGAGAAGGCAAGAAAAACAGTACGAACCGAATCCCGAAAATGAGAGACGCCGATGGGAAGTGCTTTGCCTGATGGGGCTTGCGCCGGGACCGCGCGATCGTGTTTTCGCGGGTTGACCCTTGGCCCTCGGGCGAATTTCCTCCGCGGCCCCGAAGGGCGACCGCTCGATGACTCACGGCCGGCCCACGCGGGGTAGATCGACGATCGTTTTTCCTAAAAAAGTTTTACCTGGATCATCGCGGTGACGGGCCCTTTCCCGAGTGCCGGTTCGAACCGACTTCGATCGCCCCCTTGCGAATGGGTCAGGGCGGCCCCACAATGATGTGTGGGGTCCGCCGCGATGGCGGGGGGACCTTCCGTAGTCCTCTTTCTTTGCGTTGTTTTTGGTTGGGTCTTCGGGGACGGTGTCGTTCCCGGGGCCCCTGGATGAGTGAGGCCCTCTCGCCATGTCGAGCGCCACGCACCATGTCTTTTTCAGCTATTCCCGCAAGGACAATGCGCCGAACCACGAAGGCTGGATCACCGCCTTTTGCAAACGTTTGAAGGACCAGCATCGGGCCTACTCGGGTCGCGAGCTGGAGGTCTTCTTCGACCGCGAGGAAATCGACGACGGCTCCGATTGGCGCGTGCGCCTTGGCCAGGGCTTGCGCACCTCGAAGCTTTTCCTGGCCTTTCTTTCGCCCAATTACATCAAGAGCCCGAACTGTCGCTGGGAGTTTGAAGAGTACCTCCGACGCGAGCACACGCAGGCGCGCGGCGACGACGGCGTGGCCACCATCTATTTCGAGCTGGTGCCCGGCATGCCGGGGAGCGAGCTCGACCCCGCCGCCAAGGGCCTGGAGGCCCAACTTCGGACCGATCGCGAGGTCGCCCGGTGGCTGGACAAGATCACCCAGGAGATGGGTCGCCGCCAGCTTTACACCGACCGCTACGGCGATCAACCTTCGATGGACCCCCGCGCCGCGTTCGACCTTCGCCTCTGGACCACGGGCGGGCCGCGCGTGCTCGAGGAACTCGACGCGGCCGAGCGGCTGGAAGCGTTGCGGCGCGACCCGGTGAAGGACGCCGAAAAGCTCGTGACTTTGGCCGATCGTCTGGCCGAGCTGGACCGTCGGATCGCCACGCGGCTCGACCGCTGCTTGCTGGCGGACCTGGCCCCCGGGTTGCGGAGCGTGGGGCGGTCGTATCCCCACTTCGTGGGTCGGCACCGGGAGTTGCGCGACCTGCACCATGCCCTGGTGGCCGACAAGTGGGGCTGGTGGCCGGCGTGCATGGACTGGGCGGGCAAGGAAAGACCGCGCTGGCGATCCAGTACGCCCACGCTTACGCCGAGTTTTACGCGGCCGGCGGTCGGTGGGTCGTTCCGTCCGAGGGCGTGACGACGATGGCCGAGGCCCTCTTACGGCTGGCAAGCGAGCCCGAGTTGAACTTCTCCATCCCGCGGGAGGCGCAGACCGACCCGGCTTTGGCGGCGGGCTTGGTCTTGCACCAGCTTGAGGCCTTCATGCGGCGCAACGCGGAGACGCTCCGCGAGCGGCTGGCGGGCCACGCCGACCGCATGAGCACGGATGAGTCGCGCTTGCCGGCGATCGAGCCGCGCGTGCTGGTCATCTTCGACAACGTTGATCAGACGTCGCTGCTGGCGGCCGATCAGGTGCGTTTGTTGCCGCAAACGGAGTGGTTCGAGACGATCGTGACGACGCGACTCGACCCCAAGCGTTTTGGGGCGGCGCGCGGCGGCCGGCCCTTCCAGGCGATCGCCGTGGATGCGTTGCCGATCCACGACGCGGTGGCCCTGGTCCGTGAGTTTCAGGAAACGGGGACGTTCGCGAGCCCCGAGGACGAGGACGGGGCCCGCGCCTTGGTCGAGTCGCTGGGCGGCTTCACGCTGGCGGTCGAGCTCGTGGCGGCCTACCTGGGCGCGCACCCGGAGGTCCGGCCCGCGGCCTACCTCGCCAGGCTGGGACGAGACGGCCTGCCGACGGCCGACAAGCTGGCCGAAGACGCCGACGTGGCCGACGTGATCGAGCATCGCGAGAAGCAGCTCGGCATCGTCCTGGCCGCGACCCTGGCTCGGCTGAGCGGACGGGCGAAGTTCGTGGCCCAATCGGCCGCCTTGCTCGCGCCGGACTTCGTGGTCATGGACTGGCTCAAGGAGGTCGCGGCCAACGCGTTTCCCGAACTGGCCGGGCCGAGTGACCCGTCCCGGCCCGACCCTTGGCTGGAGACCTGGCGCGAGCTGCACGGTCTGAGGTTGCTCACGCCGAGCGACGACGCGCCGATCGAGGCGGACCCTCACCGTCGCGGAACGGAGGTCCCGCGCCTGGCCCGCATGCACCGTTTGGTGGCCGACCACCTCAAGGCGGGCCTGACCGAGGAAGTTCGCGAGGCGCTGGGAGGGGCGCTGATCGGTGTCATCTTCGCGGACCAAGCCCGTTTCGAGCACACTTGGCAACACGACGCAACGGGTCAGGCCTGGCTGCTCCGCCCGCTGGGCGAGAACGCCTTGCACCTGCGGAAAGACCATCCGAACTCGCGGGAACTCGCCATCACGTGCGGGGTCGCGGGCCAGGCCGAGCTGCAAGTGGGCCTCTTGCAGCGGGCCGAGGTCCTGATCGAGGCCTTCGCCGAGACCCTCCGCGCGCGCCACGAGGCCGACCCCGACGACGAAGAAGCCGCCCGCCTGCATTCGGCCGCCCTGAACAAGCTGGGGGACTTCCTGTCGAATCGCGGCTTGCCCGGGGACGCGGAGCGGGCGTTGTCGTGTTACGAGCGAAGCCTGGAGGTCCGCGAAGGTCTGCTGGCGTCCAACCCGGCGAGCGGCCAGGCGGCGCGGGACGTGTCGGTGAGCTTGGACCGGCTGGGGGACTTCCTGTCGAATCGCGGCTTGCCCGGGGACGCGGACCGGGCGTTGGCGTGTTACGAGCGTGGTCTGGAGGTCCGCGAACGTCTGCTGGCGGCCAACCCGGCGAGCGGCCAGGCGGCGCGGGACGTGTCGGTGTCGCACTTCAAGTTCTTTGACTTCCATCGGCAACGAGGCGATGAGCGGGCGGCGATGGCGAGTCTGGCGGCGTGTTTTGGAATCCTGGAGGATTTCGCGCGGCGTGGGCGACCGATGGATGCCCAGATGCGCGGGCTTCACGCCCAGTTGAGGCCGATCTTCGCGGGTGGGTCGTGATTCAGGAGGGCGGTTTGGACCGTTCCCAACTTTGAGGTTTCAACGAATCCCGGGTCTTCCGCCGGGTCCACGCGGCTTCGCGGCGAGGTGGTCCTGGACCCGCGTGCCCCGTCGTGACGACGGGTCGATGACCGCTGCGCGGCAAAGGCCCGTGAACGGGCCTGGAGACCATCCGGACGGACATACACGCTTTGATCGCGAAGGGCGCCGGCAAGCGTGCCCCGTCGTTCACCACCGTTTTGGTATCCTAGAGGATCAAGACCTCTTGGGGGCCCCGCCTCGATGAACACGCGAATCGAACGGGCCCTTCGTCGGGCGGCCGAGTGGCACGCGGGCCAGACCCGCAAGGGCTCGGCCACGCCTTATGTCGCTCATCCGTTCGCCGTCGCCTGGCTGCTCGATCGCTGGGGCTTCGCCGAAGACGTCGTCATCGCGGGCCTCTTGCACGACGCGGTGGAGGACACGGACGCGACCTTGGAGGAGATCGCCGCCGAATTCGGGCCCGACGTGGCGCGCATCGTGGCCCACTGTTCCGAGCGGAAGGAAGACCCTTCCGGGGCCAAGCGTCCCTGGATCGATCGCAAGACCGAACACATCGCCCACGTGGCCGAGGCGCCGTTGGAAGCGCGGGCCGTCGCCCTGGCCGACAAGCTGCACAACCTCGTCAGCATTCGGGCCGACGACGAGGCCGGCGTCGATGTCTGGTCCAAATTCAACGCGAGTCGCGCCGACGTCCTTTGGTATCACGCCGCGATGATCGCCGCCGCCGCCGGGCGCGACGAAGGCTTGCGGGGACCGGCCCTGGCCGCCCGCGCGGCCCTGGCCGCAGTCGCGGGTGAGGGGCCGTCGGGCCCTTGAATGACCCGCGCGATGCGGTATATTAGAAATGTCGGCCGGGTCACGCCCTTGGCCGGCGTTCGGGTCGCACGCAACGTGGTGCGACAGGTCCAGGCCCGCTCTCGCTCGAGGCTGGTCTCCAGCGGGACCGGGGTGGCTTTTCCGAAAGGAGGTGATCGCGTGAGTAGCGACAACCAGAGGCGGCTGTTCTAACGACAGCCGACGGGTTGCCGTCGGGCAGCCGCATGTTCGCGGTCGAGGTCAGTCGGACCAGACAGCGTCTTCTGACCTCGGCCTTCTCTTTTTTTCGTCGATCTCCATTCCCGTTTCCTCAAGCCCCGCGACCGGAACTCATGACCCCCAACCCAGCCGCCCCACTCCCGGTCTCGCTTTTCAGCGAACGCGAGTATTGGCGGTCGTGGTTGTTTCCAGGACATGGTCCCCCAAGTCCCCGGGCCGAGGGACGTGGTTGAGCGAAACTCGCCACGACCCTCGCGAAGCGAAACCATCGCGAACCACCCAAGCCCCGGGACCCAGCCAGTGTCCCGGGGCTTTTCGTTTCTCAAAGTGAAGCCCCTGGGTTGGCGCCGGTTCCCATTTCCAGACAGCCTGGTGCGAAAGGACCTTCCCCGTGATCGTCGTCATGAAACCCGACGCCACCCCCGACCAAATCCAGCACATGGCCCAACACATCGCGAGTCTCGGCCTGACTCCGCAGATCATCACCGGCACGCACCAGAGCGTGATCGCGGCGCTGGGCGAGGAGCGCGTGGGACTCGTGGAGGCCCTCGAGCCCGGTGAAGGGGTCGAAAAGGTCTTGCCGATCATGGCCCCGTACAAACGGGCCTCGTCGGAACTCAAGGCGGAACGGACGGTCGTCCACGTGCGCGGCTTAGTCGTGGGGGGGCTGAAGGTCGCGGCGATCGCGGGGCCTTGCTCGGTCGAGAGTGAGGACCAGATTGTCAGCCTCGCACGCAAACTCAAGGAACTTGGGGCCACCGGTTTGCGCGGCGGGGCCTTCAAACCGCGCACCAGTCCGTACAGCTTTCAGGGACACAAGGAAGACGGCCTGAAAATGCTGGCCGCGGCGCGCGAGGCGACCGGCCTGGCGATCGTGACCGAAGTGATGGCCCCCGAGCATGTGCCCCTGGTGGCCCGCTACGCCGACGTCCTTCAGATCGGCGCGCGCAACATGCAGAATTATCAGCTTTTGCAAGCGGTGGGCGACTCCGGCAAGCCGGCGATGCTCAAGCGCGGCATGAGCGCCACCGTGGACGAGTTCCTGCTCGCGGCGGAGTACATTCTCGATCGCGGCAACCCCCACGTGATGCTCTGCGAGCGCGGCATCCGGACGTTCGAGGACCACACTCGCTTCACGCTGCCGCTCTCGGTCGTCCCGTATCTCAAGAGCAAGAGCCATCTGCCCGTGGTCGTGGACCCGTCGCACGGCACGGGGAAGGCGAGGCTGGTCTTGCCGATGGCGAAGGCGTCGGTGGCCTGCGGGGCCGACGCCCTGATCATCGAGGTCCACGACGACCCGGAGCACGCCGTCAGCGACGGTTCGCAAACCATCACGCCGGCCACCTTTGCCGACCTCATGAAGCAATGCCGACGGATCGCGGAAGCGGTGGATCGGACGATGTGACCTCCCGGACGTCTCGGTGGAGAAGGGTGAAGCGGCCGTCGCCGGGCCGCTTCAACGCCCCTTCAGCCTTTGGTGGAACGGGTCAAGGCGCGGACGATGGTTCCTTGAGGCACGGACCCCGAAGGGATCGACGTCGCACGCCTGGTGAGCCAAAGCCATAGGGAACCGTTGCTCCGGTCCTGCCAGAGCAGGTCCTTGGCCCCGTCGCGATTGAAATCGCCGGCACCCAGCCAGAGCCAACTTGCGGGCCGCGCCGTGCCGAGCGCCTGCGTCGCGGTGAGCAGGCCGTCCTTCAGGAGCCAGGCCGTAACAGCGCCGTTGGTCGAGTTCCGCCAAACGAGGTCGTCGGCCTTGTCACCATTGAAGTCGCCGACCGTGAGCAAGGTAGTCCCCGTTGGCGCCTTGCCCGGCGAGGTCCCCGCGAGATAGGTGCCGCCACGCATCAGCCAAACCGCGACGGTCGAATTGACCGTGTTCAGCCATGCCAGGTCGGTCGTCCGGTCGCGGTTGAAGTCTCCCGCACCCAACGAACGCCATGATGAACTGGCGCTTCGGGGGGTCGTCTCCACGGAGATGGCGCCGTTTTTGATGAGCCAAACTCGGACCATGCCGGTCGAGTTGTCGCGGAAGGCGAGATCGGACGTGCCGTCGCCGTTGAAGTCGCCGATGGTCAGAAAGGTCGAGCCGGGGGGTGTTGGGCCGGGGACCGCGCCCGTGGCCGACCCATTGTGGACAAGCCATACCGCCACCAGGCCGAGTGACTGATGTTGCCAAGCGAGGTCTTTGGTCCCGTCGCCGTTGAAATCACCGATCCCTTGGAACTTCCAGATGGGAGAGGCCGTTCCGGGGTTGGTCGTGGCGGAGAGGACCCCGTTCTTGACGAGTTGGATCGTCACGGCCCCGGTCGTCTTGTCGCGCCAGGCGATGTCGTCGGTCTTGTCGCCGTTGAAGTCCGCGACCGCCAAGAGGCTGAGGGTGCTCGGGTTGACATGAGTGAGGTAAGTGGTCTTCGTCACCTGTCCGCCAGTGATGAGGCGTGCCGAGACCATCGCGCTGATTTGGTCGCGCCAGAGCATGTCGGTCGTGCCGTCGCCGTTGAAATCGCCCAGAGTGACGAAAGACCATCGCGGGGTGACCACTGAGACCTTCCCGGTCGCGCTCGTCTTGCTGCCCCCCTTGTCGGTCACCGCCACGCGGAACGTCGCTCCCGCAAGCGCTCGCGAGTACGTGTGGGACCCGACGACGTCGAACCCGCCGTTCCCGGTCGCGATGATCTGACCGCCCGCGCCGGTGACCGTGGTGGTTGTGCCGTCGCCCCAAGTGATCGTGGCCGAGAAGTCCGCGGCGGGAGCCTTCTTGTTGCCGTCGGTGAAATGGAAGAGGCGAACGTTCTTGAGCGGGACGTTGACTGATGCCTTGGGCGGAGTGAGCGCGCCGGCTGTTAAGGGCGCGTCGGCCACGGTGAAGGGGGTCTTGGCGTTACCGATGCGGGTCATGCCGTCGGTCACGGTCACGCGGAAGGTCCGGTTCGCACTCGCGAGGAGATGTTCCTCGTAAGTGTGGATGCCTTCCACAGCGAACCGTCCGGGGGCGAGTTGGACGATCCGCCCGGCGTTCGGGTCCGCGCTCGCGGTCACCGTGTTCACCGCGCCGTCGCCCCACTCGATCGTCGCCGTGTAGCTGTGCGCGTTCGCGTTGGTGTCGCTGTCGTCGAAGACGAACAGCCGATTGCTGAACGGAGTGCCCTCCACCGCGATCGGCGGCGTGAAGGCGCCCGCGGTGAGTCTGCTTTCTTGACGAGCCAGGACGTTGTCCACGTCGAAACTGATGTGGGTCGAAGACGTGTGAGCGCCGAACCTGATCGAATCAACGTCCACGGCCCTCCCTTCCGTGGTCGGGTAGCTGAACGCGCCGTTGTAAATTTCCGAGTCGTGGTAGTTGAGGACGACCGTCTGCGTCGCAAGGTCGATCGCGGCCCGCAAAGGCGCGAACGACCCGTTGACCATGTGCGAATTGACCGGCACGCCTTGCACCGAGATCCGACCGAGATCGTCGGCCTCACACCGCATCGTGACGATCGTCACACTCCGCAACGAGGCGTCTCGTCCCGTGATGGAGAAGAAGATGTCGCCCGCGTCGTTGAACGTGAACGCGACATCGGCCGAGACCGTCACATGCGGTCCGACGGCCCCGAGCCCACCTGTCGCTGCTGTCGATGTCTGATTGAAGACGGAATCCTGGTATTCCCAGCGCAGGGCCTGGCCCACGCCATTCGGCGGGTGGGTCGTCGATACCCTCGGCTGGGTCGCGTCGGCCGTGTTGTAAACCAGCCAGCGGGGCGTTTGGTTCGTCAAGGGCCCGACAACGTACCCCTCCGACGCCTCGAACCCGCAGGAAAAGAGGGTCGCCGGCAAGGTCCGCTCCTCCAGTTGTTCCGGGGGGCGCCATCCCCATCGACGTCGTTTCCGGCGCGTATGGCAAGCCGCCATGCCGGCTTCGCATGATGTCGTCATGATTGGGCCTCCCTTCGAGGGGCCTGGTTGGGTCGCTGCCCGAAGGCCCGCCGCATTCCACAACCTCGGCGCCGCGTCCTCGCGCAAGCCCCATCGGCGGCGTTCGGCGTGGTCCTCGTCGACCGCCGTTCGCTTGGTTTTCTCCGCCAATGACTGAAGGCCCGTCCCGCCGGCGCCATCGCCGAATGGCGGGCCTTCACGACCCGTGAACACCACCCGCGATCATGGGCGGCCTCACGGCCTTTATCATACACGTCGTCACGACACCTTGCAAGACAAGGACGATCACTGATGCATCGAGACCTCGGCGCGGCCTGCGAGGTCAGGACGGCCCACTTTGGCCCACCGGGCGGACCAGGGGCGGGAGGACGGAATCGTCACGCTCGAAGCCGAGCACGGCCGCCCAAAGGGCCTCGTAGGCGGCCACCACCACTCCCGGCGTGAATTCCCGTTCCACCCTGGCCCGACCCCTGGCCCCCATCTTCTGAGTGTTTTCTGGGTCGCGGGCCGCTTCCAAGAGCGCTTCGGCCAATCGCTTTGGGACGCCCGGCGGGACGAGCCAGCCCGTTTCCTTGGGCCTCACGAGGTCCACCGTCCCCTCAACCTCCGTCGCCACCACGGCGCGACCCGCCGCCATCGCTTCCAAGACGACGTTCGGCATCCCCTCCCAGTGCGACGGTAAGACCAGAACATCAGCCGCCTTCATGAGCGAAGGCACGTCGTCGCGATGCCCGAGCCAGTGGGTCCGACCCAGCAAGGAGGGAAGGGACCGTTCCCGTTCTCGTAGGGGGCCGGCCAAGGGCCCATCGCCCACGATCACAAGGTGCCAATCCGGTCGGGCCGCCGCCACGATCGCCGCCGCCGCCAGGAGGTCGGCAACGCCTTTTTGCACGTCGAGGCGGCCCACGAACAGGGCCGCCCGCGCCCCCGAAGGAAGCCCGAGGTCCGCCTTGGGAAGACGATCGAAGACGTGGGTGTCCACGCCGTTCGGGATGAGCGTGAGGCGCTCGCGCGGCAGGTCGCCGACCGTATGGCTGAAGTCGAGCACGCCTTGAGAGACGCAAACCGAACCCGTCGAGAGGCCGATCGTCCAACGATCAAGCAGGAGGTGCCAGCGCCTCTGGCGTTCGGCGACGCGCAGGCCGCCGACCACCCATTCCACCCCCGCCGGCCGCGCGGCCAGCCGGGTGGCTAGGTTTGCGTGAAACATGAAGCTCTGCGCGATCGCGGCCCCGGTCTCGCGCAAGGCCGATGTCAACCGAGCGATCACTTGCCACGGCTTGCGCGGCGTGCAATCGAGGCAACGCACGGGGAGACCAGCGTCGCGGAGGACCTTCGCGAGGGCCCCTTCCGGTTCCAGCCCGATCACGGTCGGCGACCAACGCCGTCGGTCGACGCCCCGGGCCAAGGCCGCGAGGGCGCGCTCGGCCCCGCCGACGTCCAGGTCGGTGATCGTCAGTGCGATCGGCACCGGCCGGTCCGGCCAAGGCCGGCGCGGGGAGGTCGCCACTCGGTCGCTCAGGGCTTGCACGTCGCGCTTAGAATGGTCCCAGGTCGCGGATGTGGTGTCGGCCGCGGTAGCGGTCCACCCGATCGGACCATTGTGTCGCCAGGCGACCAGCCGAAGGAAGCCCGTGCTCACAGCCGACTACGATTTCGACCTGCCGCCCGGCCTGATCGCCCAGCGCCCGATCGAACCGCGCGACCGATGCCGTTTGATGGTCGTCCGTCGCGGCTCGGGCACGTTGGAGCACCGCGTCTTCGCCGACTTGCCCGACCTTTTGCGGCCGGGAGACTGCCTGGTCCGGAACAATTCGAAGGTCGTCCCGGCGAGACTCCTTGGTCATCGCGAGGCCACTGGGGGTAAGTGGGAGGGCCTCTACCTGCGTTCGCTACCTGACGGCTCGTGGGAAGTGATGGCCACCACCCGAGGCAGCCCTTTGGCCGGCGAGCGAGTCAACGTGGGCAAGGGCCTGACCTTGACCCTGCTCAAGAAAGAGGCGAACGGGAACTGGTTCGTTCGACCCGATAGCCCCCTGTCGGCGGTCGCCCTTCTGATCGAGCACGGGCATGTTCCCTTACCCCCCTATATTCGCAAAGGTCAAGACGTCCCGGAAGACCGGTTCGACTATCAAACCGTGTACGCCCAAAAACCAGGCTCGGTCGCGGCGCCGACCGCCGGCCTGCATTTCACCGAGGCCCTCTTTGACCGCCTGGCGCAACGTGGGATCGGCTGGGTGGATGTGACGCTTCATGTCGGTCTGGGGACATTTCAGCCGATCCAGACCGAATATGTCGTTGACCACACGATGCATCAAGAATGGGCGGAAATGGACGAAATGACGGCAGCTCGATTGAACGAGTGCAGGTCGCGCGGCGGTCGGATCGTGGCGATCGGCACGACCTCGGCCCGGACCTTGGAGTCGGCCGCTCGTTCGGGTTTCATTGAACCGTTTCAGTGTCCCACCGGATTGTACATTCAGCCGGGTCACACCTTCCGGGGCCTCGATGCGCTCATCACCAACTTCCACTTGCCGCGCAGCACTCTGCTCGTTTTGGTGGCGGCGCTGATTGGTCGAGAGGCCCTCCGAAGGGCCTACAATGAGGCGATTCAGCAGGGGTATCGCTTCTTCAGCTACGGGGACGCCATGCTTGTGCTGGACTAATCCTCCAGCCGAGTCGAGGTCCGGTCCTAGATTTGCATTCCGGGAATAGTGCTCTCAACCCGAACCTTGTGAGGAGGGACCAGGCGTTCCATGGTGGACCTTCATGTTGATGCTCGGTCGACGCGTATTTCGGACCTGCGCGACCTCTTGGGGCGGCTCACGTCCCCCGCGCTGACGCTGGCGGAAGCTCGCGAGGTTCGCGCGAGGATTGCGACCCTGCTCGGTGGTGAGTCGACTGAGACCTCTCGTGTGGAACGACACTGTGTCGGCGCAGGCGGTTAGGGCCCCTGGATATGCTGGGACATCCAGGCGGCCGCATCCTCCGGCGTGATGACGCGGCCCGATAGGACCTCCAACACGAGGGCCCTGGTCGCCAACGTCTGGAATGGGGCCGCATGGACGATGCCCTCCGTTTGGTATGGTAGTTTGATGATGAACGGCACGCGATGATCGCGGGCGGTTGCCTCATCGCCGGGGCGCCCCCGCCAGTGATGGTCGGACGTGACGATTACCGCCGTTCGGTCCCAAGTCCCCGCCGCCTCCATGGACCGACGGAGTTGACCCAAGGTCCGGTCCACAAGCGCCAGGTTGTCCCAGTAGTCGCCTTCGCCTTCCCAGCGATAGGAGTCGCGTCGCCGGTCCCAGATCGCGCTGAGGTGCGGCGGGGCGAAGTGAGCGAAGACCAGGCCGATTTCGGGATCAACCGCGGCCCGGGTCGTCAATCCCAGCAAGCGTTCATGGCCGGAGACGCGGTCGCCTCTCCAGTTTTTGAGAAGTCTCTGGGTGCGGACCATCTTCCCCCAGGGCAGGGCGCTGACGAAAGCTCCTACCTGATGGTCCAAGAAGTTGAGAGGTCGTTGATAATCCATTAAGACAAGAGACGTTTCATGATGACAAGGTTCGAAGGCGCAATCGGTGGTGGAGTCGCCGAGAACACGGGGATAAGGGTGATACCAGCCGGCCAAGGCCGTGTTCACACCGAGTTCACGGGCCGCTCGAAGAACGTTGTCTTGTCCGCTCCAGGGGACCAGCGCATCGGGCGCGGTCGCGAAGGCCAAGCCGAGCTCGTCGCGGGCCAAGGGATTGGCGCTCTTCACGAGGCGTCCCGTGAGCAGCGAGGGCAACGATACCAGGGTCCAGTCGGCCGGCGAGGTCGCTTGCGCGGCGTCCACGGACCCACTTCGCAACCGTCCCAGTTCGGGTAGAGGCAGGTCGGTGGGGGCCTCTTCCAACGCGGCGCGTCGATCCAGTTCGTCGAAGAGCAGCCAGACGACGCGCGGTCGTTCGGGGTCGATGGGTTCGAGGCGGGGCAGACTGGGCCGCTCCCTCGCTTCACCCCGAGCGACCATCTCGATCGCGCGGCCGAATGTGACCAGAAGGAACGGCGACGTGATCATTAGGACGACCGCCCCGCGTCGGGCCCAGGTCTCGACGAGTCCCGTCAGACACGCGCCACGCAGAAGTTGTCGCGTCGTGCCGGCCGCCATCAGCAGAAAGCACACGAGCATCAGTCGATCGAGCCATCTCAGACCGACGTAGTCAAGGTGATACGACAGCTCGGTCCTCAAGGCCCCCAACGGCGCGACCAATGCCACCAAGAAGGCCCCTCGCGCGAGGTCCGAGGCAAGGCGTCGGCCCGAGATGCGGACAAGGCGGGCCCCGACGCACACGAGGGACGCCACGATCAAGACGTCCAGCGCGACGGCGCCATACTGCTTCGCGCCGGCCGGATGGCGGTGGTAGTAACTTACGCCGGGCATCCGGGCCCGTTCCAACTCCGACCAAATGGCGAAGAAGCAAAGGTTGCCGAAGGAGAGACTGCGAAGAAGGTCCCGGACGATCGGCCCCATCTTCAGGTCTTCCTCTCATCGCGTCCCGCTCTTGGGAGCGAGAGCCACTCTTTGATCGTGCGGAGCATCGAGCCGATCGAGCGACGCGACCAATACATGGCACCCAGACCAGTCGCCAGGAGGAGTTGCAGAAGGAGCGAGCCCGACCCTGGGTCGACATAGCCGAAGATCATGGCCACGAAAGTCATTGATGATACATATCAAAACAACGGCATCGTCCGACGGAAGAAGGCCTTCCAACCCGACCCCGCGTCGCGCGCTGGACTTCACCTGAGTGTCAGCTTATTCTCTCCCACGGCATTTCGCGAGTCGTTGGTCCTCACCAACCGCCAATCGGGGACGAGACGATCATGGCGATCCGCATCCACGTCACCGCCGCTCGGGATTGTCCGCCCGCCGAGGTCCGCGTGGTCATGTCCGAGGTCATCAAGCCCCCGTGCTCCGAGGGGGAATGCGCCCCCGTCGGCGACCAGCTTGAGATCAGCTCCAACGCCGGCTGGACCTGGTTCAGCACGAGCGTTTGGGGCGTGAGCGCGACCGACCTGAATCGCGGACTCTGCAAGCTCGCGCGACCCGCCCTTCAGTTTACCACGTCCGACGGCGACCGTTGGTACCTCACCGTCCACGGCGGCAAGGGGGGGCAGGTCTTTTTCTTGCACGAATTCAGCGCCCACGCCTATCCGCATGATCCCGACGACGACGAAGAGCGCATGGAGGAACTCACGGATCGGGAAAGACCCGAGCCGGTCGACCCGCGTCTGGAGTTCCTGGAGGAAGACCCGTCGGACGAGCCGGAGCGGCCCAAGGCCCCCTTCGACCTCCTCGCCGATGGCCTCAAGGAGATGGGGGCCAACATACCGGACGAGTTTCGGGCGAGCGTCGCCGGTCTTTCCTACAGCGCGGCCGCGAACCGATATCGCGCCTGGCACGCGGAACAAGTGATCAACGCTCTGGTCGACGCTGGAATTCCCCACGACCCCGCGGCCGTTCGCGCCGTGCTCCTCTGGGAGAACGTCACCGACAAGGAACGGGGCAGCGACCTTGGCAATCTGCCGCGACTTCTGTCGGTGCTCGGACTGGGCGAGACGTGGGACCAGTACGTCCAAGAGGCAGAAGCGGCCGGCGTCGAAGATGAAGAGGAACTCGAGTACGAGGAGAGCGACGACGACGACGAGGAGGCTGAGGAAGAAACTCAACGCCAAACGCGGGACCTATTCGGGCCAGTGACGGCGATCGTGGGTCATCTCCCTCTCGCGCCGCTCGTCGATGGCCCGTTCCTGATTCCATCGAAGGACATGACGCTGTTCCGCTTCTTCGTGGACGCCTTGTCGATCCACGACACGGCGGGCGTGGTGCTCGAGGTGACTTTGCCCGACGGCTTCGACCTCGCGACGATTCCGTCGCCCGAGGAAGACGGCCCAACGGTC
>CALLYK010000341.1 GCA_937858365.1 uncultured Isosphaeraceae bacterium
CAGCGGCAGGGTCGGCGCACCCGGTCGTGCGCAGCAGCGTCGGCGGCGGGCAGAAGACGCTCACCCGCTCGCGCTGCAGCCAGGGAACAAGGTCCGGCCCCATCCGGCTCGTGTGCTCGTCCATCACCACCAGCGTGGCGCCCGTGGCGAACGCGGTCGCCATTCCGCTGGTCACGCTGCTGATTGTGCCCTATCGCATCGGACGCGTCTACGTGATATAAACATCACGCGTGATCTTGATTGCCCATTGCCTGATCTCTGCGTAGTCAGCTCGATCGGCTCTTCCACGACGGCGAAGGGACTCGCGGACATGGAACGCATGCTGCGCACAGCGGAAACGCTCTACGGCCCGTATCGTTGGGGGAAATACGAAGTGCTGGTGCTGCCGCCATCGTTTCCCTACGGCGGCATGGAAAATCCACGGCTTACGTTTGCGACGCCGACCGCCATCGCGGGTGACCGCAGCCTGGTGGCGCTGATCGCGCACGAAATGGCGCACTCCTGGTCGGGCAACCTCGTCACCAACGCCACCTGGCGCGACTTCTGGCTCAACGAGGGATTCACCACCTACATCGAGCGCCGGATCGTCGAAGAGGTCTTCGGCAAGGACCTTCGCGCGATGGAAGACGTCGTCCAATTGCAAGGACTTCGCAAGGAACTGACGCAGTTGCCCAAGGGGGACCAGGCCCTTCATCTCGACCTCAAAGACCGCGACCCCGACGACGCGATGACGGCCGTCGCCTATGAAAAAGGGGCGAGGTTCCTCATGGCCCTCGAACAAGCCTTCGGCCGCGAACGGTTCGACACGTTCTTGCGCGGTTATTTCGACCACTTCGCCTTTCAGAGCATCACCACGGCCGACTTCGAGTCGTACTTGCAGGAGAAGCTCTTCGCGCTCGACCCTCAGGCCGCGAAGAAGGTCAGCACGCACGCCTGGGTCCACGGCGCCAACTTGCCGACGATCGACCCACCGCCCCAGTCCGAACGACTCGACCATGCCGCGCAACTCGCGAAGGACTGGGCCGGCGGCAAGGTCGACGCCAAGGCGCTTCAAGGGCAATCGTGGGTGACGCTGGAATGGGTCCACTTCCTCCGATCGCTGCCCGAGAAAGTGCCCGTCGCCAAGCTGAAGGAACTGGACGACGCCCACGAATTGACGGCCCGCAAGAACGCGGAGGTCGCCCAGGCCTGGCTCCTGAAGACCATCGCCAACGACTACGAACCGGCCCAAGAACGCTTGGAGGGCTTTCTCCAATCCATCGGCCGGCGGAAGTACATCGTGCCACTTTATGAGGCCCTTCTGAAGACCCCAGGCGGGCGTGAGCGGGCGCGGGCGATCTACGAGAAGGCCCGTCCGCACTACCATCCGATCGCCACCGAGACGCTCGACCGTCTCGTGCTGGGCAAGTGAGGCCACTTCCATGAGACCGCGGAACGAGCCCCTCATTCCGGCCACGGTCATCGGCAGTTGGGCCTTCCCCGGCTGGTATGCCGCCTTCCTTGACGACGCGGCCACCCGCCCCGATCGCTTCGGGCCGTTCGACCGCGAGGAGGCCGTCCTCGACGCCGTTCGCCTGGCGATCGCCGACCAAGTCGGCGCGGGCCTCGACCGTGTCACCGACGGCGAGATGCAGCGCGTTGATTTCAACCTCGGCTTTTATGATTACCTTCAAGGCCTTCAGGCATTGCCCTCGCGAAGGCTCTGGGGGGCCCCCGCCCACGACCAGCGCAGCAAGTATCTGTGCGTCGCGCCCATCGAGGCGCCGCGCGGTCTGGGCACCCTCGCGGAATGGAAAAGGCTCCGTGCTTGCGACCCCGCAACGCCGATCAAGATGCCCGTGCCGGGGCCCTTCACGCTCGCCGGCTGCATCGACGGCGGGGCTGTTTATCGCGACCGCCTCGAACTGACCCAGGCCCTCGTGCCGATCGTGAACCGCGAACTGAAGGACCTGGCCGCCGCCGGTGTCGACTTCGTCCAACTCGACGAACCGAGCTTCGCCTGCCACCCCGACCACCCCGAGACCTTCCTCGAAGTCATCGCGGCGACTACGTCGGATGTCAATGCCTATATCAGTATGCACATGTGCTTCGGCAATTTTCGGGCCAGGGCCGTGGGCCGGCGATCCTATCGGTCGTTGTTTCCCCATATCGGCCGCGCCCGCGTGCATCAACTGGCCTTGGAATTCGCCAGCCGTGAACTGACCGAAATCGAACTCCTGGCGGAATTGCCCGACACGATGGACGTGGCGGTCGGCCTGGTCGACGTGAAAAACACCTGGGTCGAACCCCCCTCGCTGGTCGCCGACCGTTTGCGACGTGTCTTGAAGGTCTTGCCCGCGGAGCGCGTCTCGGTGACGCCCGATTGCGGCTTCTCGCAGACGGCGCGACACGTCGCGGTCGCCAAGGCAAAGGCCATGGTCGAGGGCGCGCGCCTCGTCCGCGAGGACATCCGACGCGGCGAGTGACATGAATCTCATTCAGCCTTTCAAACGAGGGGCCGAGCTCCTCGCCGAGATCGCCGAGACCCGACCTTCGCCCGGCTCGCTCGCCATCTGGTGGCTCGGCCAAAGCGGCTTTCTGATCAAGTCGTCCCTTGGTCTTTATGTCATCGATCCCTACTTGTCGGAACATCTGACGAACAAGTACGCGAAGACGGACCGGCCCCACGTGCGCATGACCGAGGCCCCCCTGCGTGGCGCCGACCTGACGTTCGTGGACCTCGCGCTCGCCTCGCACAAACACTCCGACCACCTCGACCCGGGGACCATGCCCGACTTGCTGGCGGCCTCTCCCAACGCCCAACTGGGTTTGCCGCTGCCGCTGCTCGAACACGCGCGCTCCCTGGGCTTGCCTCGCGATCGCCTCATCGGCCTGAAGGCCGGTCAAGTCATCGACCACGCCGGCTGCCGCGTCCGGGCCGTGCCTTCCGCCCATGAAACACTGGACACCGATGACCGAGGCAACCACCTTTACCTCGGCTTCGTCCTGGAGGCGGAGGGCCTGAGGCTCTATCACAGCGGCGACTCGCTTGCTTACGAAGGGCTCGAAGATTGGCTGGGACCACGGCCGTTGGATGCCCTTTTCCTGCCGATCAACGGCCGCGACCCCGCGCGAGGCGTCCCGGGCAACATGACCGCCGCCGAGGCCGTCGCCCTGGCCGGCCGCGTCCAACCGCGCTTCGTCGTCCCTCATCATTATGACATGTTCACATTCAACACTGTGCCCGTGTCCGACTTCACGGACAGGACGATGCCCGAAGGAGTGACCGCGAAGGTCCTTCGTTGCGGCGAGCGTTGGCTGCTCGGGGCCGGCCGGCCGCTTTGAAGGCGTCCATCGCCAAGGCCGACCCGTGTTGCACGGTTGCGGCGAATGCTCCATATTAGGCTCGTTGCCGATTGATGTGGTCGGGGCCTCATTCGCGGTCGAAGGGTGTGCGGCACGATGGAACGGATCAAGGTGGGCATGTTGGGGCTCGGCACGGTCGGCTCGGGCGTCGCTCGGCTCTTGCTCGAACAGGGCGAACGCCTCCGCCGACGCTGCGGACGACGCATCGAGCTGCGATCGGTCCTCGTCCGCGAGGTCGACAAAGAGAGGGCCGTCGCGGTCCCTCCCGGCCTGGTCGTGACCGACCCGCGCCTCGTGCTCGACGACCCCGAGGTCTCGGTCGTCATCGAGGCGATGGGCGGGATCGACCCCACGCTCCAGCTCGTGCGCGAGGCCCTCTCCAAAGGCAAGGACGTGGTGACCGCGAACAAGGCCCTTCTGGCCGAGCATGGACCCGAGGTCTTCGCCCAAGCGAGGCGCTTCGGCCGCTCGGTGTCGTTCGAGGCGAGCGTCGGCGGAGGCATCCCGATCGTCCACGCCCTGGGCGTCTCTTTGGCGGGGAACCAGGTCCAAAGCGTCTCGGCCATCTTGAATGGCACTTGCAACTTCATCCTGACCTCAATGACGCGAGACGGCCTTTCCTACGACACCGCTTTGAAGATCGCCCAGGAACGCGGCTACGCCGAGGCCGACCCGACCCTGGACGTGGACGGCACCGACACAGCGCACAAGCTCGCGGTCCTCGCTCAGCTATGCTTCGGGGCCAGCTTGACCACCCGACAGGTCCCCCGCGAGGGGATCGACCATCTCCAACTCGCCGACATCCGTTACGCCGGTGAGCTCGGTTACACGATCAAGCTATTGGCCCTGGCCAACCAATCGCGCGACGGCCTGGCGATGCGCGTGGCGCCGACGCTCGTGCGCAAAGGGACCCCTCTGGCCGAGGTCTCGGGCCCCTACAACGCGATTCGGGTCGTGGGCGACGCCGTCGGCGACACGCTCTTCTTCGGTCGAGGGGCCGGCCAGATGCCTACCGCGTCGGCGGTCGTCGGCGACCTGCTCGACGTCATCACCGGCCGCGCCGCCCTGACGTTTCACGTCCTCAACCTCTGGCCCGACGATGCAGCGCCGCCTCGTTTGACGACGCCCGAGCAGAACCGCCGCCGCTATTACCTGCGTTTCACGGTGGCCGACCGTCCCGGCAGCATGGGGACGATCGCGCAAATGCTGGGGCGGCACGGCGTGAGCATCGCCAGCATCATCCAGCACGAGCCCAGCGAGGAGACCCCCGAGGCGTTCCTGCCGATCGTGCTCATGACCCACGGGGCCGTCGAGGCGAGCATCTTGCGGGCCGTCGCCGAGATCGACCGCCTGGACATCATCCGACCGCCCAGCGTCAGCCTCGGTGTCGAGGCGTGACTTTGAGACGTGCCCACATGAAATACGCGATTATCATCCCCGACGGCGCCGCCGACGAGCCCCACGAATCGCTGGGCGGCAAGACGGCCCTCCAGGTCGCCCGACTGCCCGAGATGGACCGAGTCGCCCGCGAAGGGGTCTTGGGCCGCTCGCGCAACGTGCCCGACCACCTCAACCCGGCCAGCGACGTCGCGACCCTGAGTCTCTTCGGCTACGACCCGGCGAAATACTACACCGGGCGCGCGCCGCTGGAGGCCGCCGCGATGGGCGTCGCGCTCGGGCCCGACGATTGGGCCGTGCGCTGCAACCTCATGACGATCGAAGACGGTCTGATGTCCGACTTCACCGCCGGACACATCACCAGCGAGGAAGGGGCCGAGCTGATCGCGGCCCTTCAGGCGTCCCTTGGTTCCGACGAGTTCGAGTTCCACGCGGGCGTGAGTTATCGGAACCTGATGGTGGTGCGGGGCCGCGCCGGCGTCCCCTGCTTCGACCCGACCACGAAGACGACGCCGCCGCACGACGTGCCCGACCAACCGGCCGAACAACACTTGCCGATCGGCTTGGGATCGGAGCGCTTGCGATCGTTGATGGAATGCGGCTCGGCCTTGATCGCCGGTCATGACGTGAACAAGCGGCGGGTCACGTCGGGCCGGCGGCCGGCGAACGCGATTTGGCTGTGGGGTCAGGGCCAGGCCCCGGCGATGCCGCGATTCGAGGACCTGCACGGCCTGAAGGGGGCGATCATCTCGGCGGTGGACCTGGTGCGCGGGGTCGGCGTCTTGGCCGGCTGGACGCGCATCGACGTCCCGGGCGCCACCGGCTATCTCGACACTGACTACGCGGCGAAAGGACGTTACGGGGTCGAGGCGCTGAAGGCGAACGACATCGTCTGCGTCCACGTCGAGGCCCCCGACGAGGCCAGTCACGAAGGGCGCGGCGACGCCAAAGTCGAGGCCCTCGAGAGGATCGATCGCGAGATCGTCGGGCCGATCCATGAGGCCTTGCGATCGTATGGTGATTATCGCATCCTCATTTCGCCCGACCATTCGACCTTGCTGCGCACTCGAGCGCACGACCGGGCGCCCGTGGCCTGGGCGATGTGCGGCAAGGGCCTTGCCGCGTGCGGCCTGCCTTATGACGAAGCGTCGGCCGTCGCGGCAAACGGGCCCTTCTTCGAGGAAGGCTGGCGGTTGATGGTTCGGTTTCTGGGAAGTTGAGCAGCGATCGCCGCCACGCCGTTTCCGGCGGGGACTCCTTACCGAGGAGGCGGCACCACCTTCACCTTGTTCTTATCGAACGTGATGACGTCCGGTGAGGAACGGTCGGGAAGGTTGTTCAAGTCGACCACTTTTAGCTTGGCGTAGGTCAGTCCGGCCTCCATGTCCACCAGCATGTAAGGCGTGTCAAACTCCATCCGGAATGCCGACCGCGGCGGCGCCTGACGGAAATCCGCATTCTTGATGGTGATACGCTTGACTTGCCCTCCATTCACAAAGGTGGTCATGCTGAACGGGAGCCAGCCGCGTCCTTCCACTTTACGGAGGTCGCCATAATGGCGCTCAATCCCAGGATTACCCGGCACGGCGTCCACGATCCGGAGCGGGACCGCGCCTCGATCGAGGTCGACCCAGCAGGTTCGCTTGCCGTACTTGAGCGCGAGTGCGACCTGCACGGTCTTTATCCCTTCGAGGACGGTCGAGTCGTCCGCCCCCTCGACGCGCGCCCCATCTTTTCCATCCAGGGCCGCGCGGATGCTCCTCGCCAGGTCATGCCGCTGGAAGTCGGGGCGACCCAGGTCCAGCGGTATCTCCACGAATTGGAAAAAGTCATTGGAACCTGCGCTGAGACGACGTCCATAGGCGATCCCGTTCGCATTCACACGTGCCAACGCGGACACTTCCGTCAGGGTTTGCTTGCCGTTGGTCAACATCCGGCGCGGGTCGAGTCGACAGCTTGATCGTCGTTCCCCGAGGACGATCGTCGTCGCCTCCAAGTCGGCCAGGGAGAAGACTCGCGAATAGTAGGCGTCCTTACCGTCGAAGTGGAAAACGCCGCTCGCCGTGTGGGCGTCCCGCAAGTCCCCGCGTTTCGCGGCCTCGATGTCGGCGGCCAAGCCGTCCGTGTAATCGAATTCGACCGTGCCGAACGTGAAGGCGTTCCGGTTCTCGTCGTAGGCGTCGGCGACGGCCCGCAACATGTCGGCCTGGTTCGACTTGGTCTTTCGCCCATCGTCTTGGGACGACGAAAGAAGACAAGCCGAGACCATGATCGTGAACATCATTTGAGTCATGTGGACCTCAAGAGATGAAGTGGCGTTCGTGGGTCGGTCACGTCCGTGAAGGCCGATGGCGATTCCAGCGAAGGAGGTCAGGGGCCGTCCTGCTTCGCGGGACCCGATGGGGGGCCCTCGTTGGTTGGTCCCGACGATCGAGGGAAGATCGCCGACCAGGGCAGCTCGATTTCGGGGACCTCGGGATCGTCCGTGAGCAAGACGACCCGGCCGCTCATGAACTTGCGGACGGGTCGCTCGAGCAATGTGATTTCGACCTGTTGACTCGTCGATGCCGTTGGGCTGGGAAGGCCCGCGCATTCGACCTCGCCGTCGGACGTTCCCAGGCCCAGGAGTCGGAACGGGCGATCGTCCTTCGAGTCGACCTTCACGACCTTGCGCGGCTTTCCTTCATCGCCGGCCGAGCTGAACGACAATCGTGAGGGGACCACGCTCATCGCCGACGTGACCGTCCAGGAAACCGGGGTCATCGTGAACTTGCCCCGACTCGTCGTCGCCTTGATCCACCCGACTTTGGTCCCCGATTCGGGGTCCGGACCTCTTGTCAGCCCCACCGCGGCTTGATAGCGCGAGCGCCGGACCTTGCCGTCCTCGATCAAGTCGACGACCGGGTCGGGCCGGAACTCCACGGTGAGCGGCGCCGGGGCGTCGATCGTATCGAGGCGGTCGGCGGGCCCATCGCCGACGGTCTCGTAAACCTCGATCGTGACTTCCTCTCGGGGCGCAGGCGCCGCGTGGTCCGTGGGGCGGTATTCGCCGAGTTGGATGCCCGCGTCCTCGAATCGGACCGCCGGGTACGTTCGATAAAAGACGACATACGTCAGGTCGGGGAGAAGCGGTTCGTCGGTGTCGACGTGACATGCCACGGATGCGTCCGTGAAGAGGGTGTTCGCATCGACGACCATCTTCAGTTCGGCCGTCGCACCCGGCTCGATGTGGTCACGATCGATCGACACGGACCGACAAGAACAAGCCTTGGTCAGCCCCGTGACCGTGACCCGCCTGTTCGTGTGGTTGTGGACTGGAAACGTATGGACGATGGTGGCCTGCGTGTTGTCCACGATCGGCCCCGCGTCGAACGTCCGTACCGTTTCGGAAGGCGGTGCGGGTCGAGAGGAGCAGCCCAGCAGGACCAGTACGGACCAAGCCCCCGCCGTGCGTAAGAGCGAGGGTCGCCGGTCCCATCCCTGATCATCCTTGCGTATCATCATATCGGCCCTTCTCCTCCAGGGCGTATTTGCCGCCGGTCCTTCGGGGAGGATAGACGCAGGGGCATTCAGAAATCAAGAGGCTGGTCCAAAATTCTCCAAGGAGGACCGGCCGCGAGGTTTCCGCCGGCCGCGCCGCTTTGGGACCTCACAACTCCGGGATGAGCCCCTTCTTCACGGCGCGCGCCACCGCGATTGAGCCGGTCGTCAGCAGCACGATCGGCATCCCCATCATGAGGTAAATGCTGTAGGAAAAACCCTCGGCCAGACGTTGCGCGTCGGGTCCCTTCTTCGAGCCGATCGCGTCCTTGCAGCGGGGGCAGGCGTCGGCGGCGCCCGCGAACCAGAGCGAAGCCAAGACGACGAGGCCGGGAAGGAGCTTTCGCATGTTTGTCTCCGCGATCAACCGGGGGCGGGCAACTGATAAAGCATCATGTAAATCAATACGCCAGTGATCGAAACATATAACCAAACGGGGAACGTGGTGCGGCTGAACCGGGCGTGTTCCGGGTATCGCTTGCGCACCGCGCGCGTGATCGTGATCGCCAGCATGGGGACGACGGCCGCCGCGAGGACCGTGTGCGAAAGCAAGACCGTGTAGTAAACGTGCCGCGTCCAGCCGACCCCGCGAAACGGCATCGAGCCCACCTGGAAGTGGTAGATCAGATAACACGTCAAGAAGGCGGCCGAGACCGTGAGCGCCGCGATCATGCAGGCGATGTGCGGGACAGGTTTGAAGTTCCGGATGAAGCCCCAGCCCATCAACAAGAAGACGACGCACGTGCCGTTCAGGGCCGCGTTCACGGCCGGCAGGCGGCGGACCCAGGCCGCCGCGTCGAGTCGGCGGGCCCGTTCGATCAGGTCCTTCACCTTGTCGGCGTCTTCCGACGAGTAGTAATTCACCACGCGATTGCCGCGATCGACGAGCACCAGGCGGTCGCTGTGCAGGACCATCTCGTCCCCGCGATCCATCGCTTCCTTCGTGGCCTCGGAGACAGGTAGATGAAAGCGATCGTTGATGAGGGCGTAGGTGTAATCGCGCGGACCCGTGAGGAAATGCCAGCGGCCCGGTTGGGCACCGTTGGCCTTGGCGTAGCGGTCCAGGACCTCGGGCGTGTCGTACTTCGGGTCCACGGAGATGCTGACGAACTGGATCTTCGTGTCTTTCAAGCGGTCCTGAAGGCCGCGCATCGTGGCCGTGATCCGGGGGCACGAGGCCGGGCAGCGGGTGAAGATGAACGCGGCGACCCAAACTTTGTCTTGAAGTTGGTCGGCGCCGAAGGGCTGGTTGGATTGGTCCTGAAACGTGAACGGGCCGATGGCCGGGTCGGTGGGGGTGAGGTCGACTTTGGCCGTCCTCGCGGTGTCGCCGGAGGGGAGGAGCGAGTAGCCGAGATGGAGCACGAAGGCCCAAAGGACCGTGCCCGCGACGATCGACATACCGCGTCGATATCCAGGGTTCATGAGTGCCGACTCTGGGAAGGTGGGGCCAGTGCCGACGTCGCCTTCGACGCGGGCGCGGGCCCTTTCGTCATGTTGCGGTGCATGCCGATGTCCGGGACGAGACCGAGGACCACGATCGCGGCCATCACGCAGGCGGGCACGATGAGCAAGTAAACCCAACGCCCCTCGTAACGGACGTGCATGAAGTAGGCCCCCACCAGCGCCGCTTTCGTCAGGGCCATCACCACCAATCCGAGGACCAAGAGCAAGAACGGGAACTCCCACTTGGTCGCGAACATCGCGTAGAAATACTCGAGCAAGGTCAGGACCAGGAGGATGAGGAAGACCCGCAAATAAGGAGCGTGGGACGTTTCATGTTCCGACATGTGGTCCTCGCCTCAGATCAGATAGACGACCGTGAAGAGGATGATCCAAACAAGGTCGACGAAGTGCCAGTAGAGGCCGGCCATCTCGACGGCCGCGTGGTGTTTCGCCGAATAGACCCCTCGCAGGGACTGGAGGAAAATCAGGGAGAGGGTCACGATGCCCGCGAAGACGTGGGCCCCGTGGAAGCCGGTCATCGTGAAGAAGCAGGAGCCGAAGAGGCTCGACGAGGGTCGGAAATGATGGTCCGAACTCACGCCGATCGGCTGGAAGTCGTCGAACGCGAGCTTGCGATACTCGACCACTTGGATCGACAGGAAGACCGAGCCGATGAGGACGGTCGCCAGGAGGAAGAGGGAAAGTCGTCTCTTGTCGCCGCGCTGGATCGCTTGAAGGGCGAGCACCATCGTCACGGATGAGCAGATGAGGATAAATGTGTTGAGGGCGGTCAGGTCGATGCTGAGGGGGTTGACCTCTTGACGATAAGGCCGGGGCCAGGAGTCGATTCGCAACGGCTCCACGGCCACGAGCGCGCCGGCCGCGGCGAGCTTCGAGCGCAGGGCCTCGGCGTCGGCGAGGTTCAAACCCGCCTTCACGACCTGTCGGGCGTGATGGGTCCCTTCCACGATCCTCATCGCGCCTTCGTTGTCGATGCCGGCCGCCTCGGCGACGAGCGCGGCGACGCCGGCCGTGTCGCCCCCGGGCCCGGAGATGACCACGCCGTGGGTCTCGGCCAGTTGGGAAAGCGAGGTGCCGGGCGGAAAGTGGTTCGAGAAGCCCCCCATCGGGCTGCCGGACCGGAGCACGATATACGAACCGATCAGGCCGGTGAAGAACATCACCTCAGTGGCCAGAAAGACCCACATTCCCACCTTGCCCGGAGTGACGGGCGGCGGACGTCGCGTGGGGGTCGGCGTTGGGGATGCGGTCGCGGAGGCCATCGCGGTCCTCGAAAGGGCCTTTCGGGTCTTGATCAACCCGCCATGGGCGGGTTGACGACCAGTAAGAGCAAGGTCGCCGGCAAGTGTAGGAAGGACGCGCCCAAGAGGCGACGGGCCGATTTCTCATCAACCCGAAACCAAAAACGCGCGGCGCAGACGATGTAGAAGAGGCTCACGAGCAAAGCGCCGACGAAATAGAAGCCCCCGGCGAGCCCCAAAAGCGTGGGCAAGAGGCAGACCGGCAAGAGGGCCAGGGCGTGCGAGAGCGAATGTCGGGCCGTGACCGAGCCGTCGGGGTCCACGGAGGGGAGCATCTTGAAGCCGGCTTGCTCGTAGTCCTTGCGATAGAGCCAGGCGATCGCCAAGAAGTGCGGGAACTGCCAGAGGAAGACGATCAAGAAGAGGGCCCACGCCTCAATGCCGACTTGACCGGTCGCGCCGGCCCAGCCGATCACGGGGGGCAAGGCACCGGGCACGGCCCCGACGGCCGTGTTAAGCGTCGTCTTCGTCTTCAAGGGTGTGTAGATAAAAACATAGGAAAGGAACGTGAAGATCGCCACGGCCGCGGCGACCGGGTTCACGCCCACGACCAGCACACCCACGCCGACGAACGTGAGCAGGGTCCCGAACCCGAGGGCCTCGAGGGGCGAGAGGCTGCCCGAGGGAAGCGGGCGACGCGAGGTCCGTCTCATCAGCGAATCGAGGTCGCGCTCGAAGAACTGGTTCCAGGCGCTGGCCCCGCCCGCGACGAGTCCCGAGCCGATCAAGGTCCAGAGGAGCGACCAGGGGGCGGCGCCTCCCATCTTGCGGGCGCCCAGGAGATGCCCCACGGCCACGGTGAGGAGCACCATCAAGGCGATCCGGGGCTTGGTGAGGGCCACGAACCCGGCGAGGCGCGAGGCCGAGGCCGGACGGTCCCTCGCCAGGTCTTGGGCGGGTGCCACCAGCGCCGTCGCGCCGACTTTCACGCGACCACCTCCAGGTCCCGAGAGGACGTGGGGACGATTCCTTCCAAGCGGCCGGCGGCGGGGGCGAACGCCCGATGGGCCCGAAGGGTCATCACGATCGCCGCCCCCAACAAGAGGGCCCCATTGGCCTGATGGAAGGTCCGAACCAAGACTTGCAGGGCGTCGAACCGGACCCGCGCCGGGTCCAGCGGCCAGAGCAGCACCAGCGCCACCACCCCCGCCGCGAATTGGAGAAGGATCGAGGCGCCGAGCGCTCGCGATGAGGGGACGAGTTCCGGGACGATCACCTTGGATCGTTCAATCTTGACGACCAGGGCGATCGCGTGGCCAAGCACCATGAGGGCGAGCAAAAGGTGCCCGCCGATCGCCATGTGCGAGCCGAAGTGGCGCACGATCGCGCCCAGGGGGACGACCACCAGGAGCATCCCCAAGGTGGCCAGCGTGCGCCGGCGAAGTCGAAGGGTGTCGGGTCGAGGGGTGGTCGCGCCCAACCAAACGGACCCGGTGACGACCACGATCGCGACCATCAGGCCAAAGAAGTACTGGCCGGTCGCGCCGTGGACGGCCGCGAGGACCTGCGAGTTCCGCGTGACACGTAGTCCGCCCAAGAGTCCTTGAAGGCTGACGCCGATCAAGGCCGCCACGCCCAGGGCCTTGATCGCGGGCCGAGGTCCTTTCCAGACCAGGACGACGCACAAGACCAGGCAGGCCAGACCAACCGCCACGCCCAGCAGGCGGTGCGTGTGTTCGAGCTGGACGCCCGGGGGCGCGTTCATGAAATCATACAAGAGCATGTTCGCGCCGAAGGTCGTCGGCCAATCGGGGACCGCCATGCCGACCTTGTAGGTGGTGACGAGGCCGCCGAGAAAGACGAGCGGCCAGGTCAGGATGGAGGCGCACAGGGCCACGCGATGGGGCCACTTCGGGGCGGCGTTCGTGGACGGCGGGGTCGTCATGTTCATGGTGCCTTCACGCCATCACGGGGTCGGGCGATTCGACGGGCGGTGGTGTCGGCGCTGTTTGCGGAAGGTGGTCGTCGTCGGCCCCTGGAAGGCTGTATTCGTAAGGTCCGTTATGGATCGTGGGGATGGTCGCGTAGTTTTCCCAGGAGGGGGGCGAGTCGGCCGTCCATTCCAGCGTGTTGGACTTCCACGGGTTGGCCGGGGCCCGACGTCCGAAGACCATGCTCCCGAAGAAATTCGCCGCGAGCAAGAGTTGCGCCGCCCCGAGGACCAGGGCGAAGACGGTCATGATCTCGTTCATCCCGCGAATCGTCGCGCTGTTCAGGAACATGTAGGCGGAGGCCTCGGAGTAGCGCCTGGGCTGCCCGTGCAGGCCGACGAAGTGCATGAACAGGAACGTGCCGTTGAAGGCGATGAACGTGAGCACGAAATGGAGCTTGCCCCAGCTTTCGTTCATCGTCCGGCCGAACATCTTGGGATACCAGAAGAATAGGCCGGCGAAAATGGCGAACGTGCTGCCGCCGAAGAGGACATAGTGAATGTGGGCGACGATAAAATAGGTGTCGTGAATGTGCATGTCGGTGGGCGTCGAGGCCATGAAGATCCCCGAGAGGCCGCCGATGATGAACATGGAGACGAAGCCGATGGCGTTGAGCATGGCCGAGGTGAACTGGATCGCGCCGCCCCACATGGTCCCCAGCCAGTTGAAGACCTTGATGGCCGAGGGGACGGCGATGAGGATCGTGGCCAGCATGAAGCCCGTGCCCAGGGCCGGGTTCATGCCGGATTGAAACATGTGGTGCCCCCAAACGATGAATCCGAGCAAGGCGATCGCGCCGATGGCGAAGACCATCGGCTTGTAGCCGAAGAGGGGCTTGCGGCTGTTCGTGGCGATGATGTCGGAAATCATGCCCATCGCGGGCAGGATCATCACGTAGACGGCCGGGTGGGAGTAAAACCAGAAGAGGTGCTGCCAAAGCAGGGGCTGGCCGGGCGAGACGAAGAAGACCGTGCCGGCCACGCGGTCGAGCAACTGCATCGCCAGGCCGGCCGTCAGCACGGGCAAGGCGAACGTCTGGAGCAGGGCCGTGATGAAGAGGCCCCAGATGGTCATGGGTAGCCGGAAGAACTTCATGCCGGGGGCGCGCAACATCACGATCGTGGTCACGTAATTGATCGCCCCCATGATCGACGAGACGCCCGCGAACAGGAGCGACGTGAGCCACCAGGTTTGGGCCTCGAACGTGCCGGGGGTTGCCCATTTCAGGTCGGCCAGGGGGGGATAGGCGGTCCAGC
>CALLYK010000342.1 GCA_937858365.1 uncultured Isosphaeraceae bacterium
ATGTTTCCAGGCGAGAAGAATGGCCTCAAGAAGAACAGCAAGCACGCGATGAGGACAAACGCCTCGGCGCTTAGGTCACGACCCCAACTCGTCCCCCCTCGGACGGCAACGGCCATGAACCAAAGTAGGGCCACGTCCACGATGAGCGCCGCGAGCCGAGCGGACAAAGGGACGGCGGCCAGTTCCCTCAAAAGCGGAGAAGTGTCCGGGGGGGCCGTCATCTTCTTATCCTCGGCGATCAACCGGTTTCTTTCTTTCAATTCCGCGATCGCGAGCTTCAATCGCTCAACGACCGCCTTGGTGTCCTCCAGTTCCTTGCGCAGGCCCCCGTTGGATTTCTCGACGTGCTCTCGTCTCTCGGTTTCCCGCTTGAGACTTTGCTCCAGTTCTTGCTTTTCCCTCGCCGATTCCGGCGCTGGGCCCGCCTGCTTGAGTTTTTGGTTCTCAACACGAAGATCGTTGGCTTCTTGAATACGTTTCTTCAGCTCCCCGTTCAAACGCTGGACCTCAAGGTTGAGGCCGGTGTTGACGCCTTCCAGGTCGCTCCTTGCGCGTTCGATACTCGAGACACTGAGGTTCAGTCCTTCGATGGTCGCGTTCAATCGCGTCCGGTCGGCTTGAAGCGCTGCGACGGACGCCGTAAGACTCGCTATTTCTTCATCACTTCCCGGCTGGACCTTAGCTTCCTCAAGGTCTGACTGAAGGCGCTGGTAAGCCTCTTTGAGGGCCTTGAGTTCGTCCCGCGCTTTGACGTACTCCTCAAAATCCTCCTTGAGCTTTTCATAATCCTGAACGAATTGATTATTGAGTTTAATGTTATTGTCCATCGTCATCTGATGCTTGGGTGAATGGCGGGGCCCAATCAGGTCAGGCGGGGACGAGGTGATAAAGGCGAGGGTGGCCTTCCATCGTCGATGCCCATTGTATCGCAGGTCGGCGTGGGACGTTCACTTGATCACTTAGCCGCGCCGTTTTCGGCGTAATCAAGATCCAGGTTGGGCAGTTCCTTGGCGAGGACCTCTTCGATTTGGGCCATTCCCAGGGCGAAGTGGTTCGTGATACCCTCCATGCCGAAGCGTTGGATCAGGGTGTTGATGCCAACGACCGTCCCGTCCCTAGTGATCAACGGGCCGCCCGAGTTCCCCGCGCTGATCTTGGCGCCGTGCTGAATGATCTCGACGGACTTCCGCGTTGGGCTGGGTTCCTTGCGGATCACATTGACGATGCCGCGTTCGGTGACAAAGTCGAAGTCGGATTCCTCGTAGAAGTCCTCGGCTTTCTTCCCCAGGGCGAACTTGTCGAGGGGCCCTTTCTTGTCGAAGACCCGAGCGCGTGAGGCCGCGGGGAACCCCAGGGACCAAACTTCGCGCGCCCGGATGTCCTCAACACGGCCGCGAGCTGCGACGCGAAAGTGATAGGGCAGGGGCCTTGATCCAGGGTCGACCTTCATGACGGCCAGGTCGATGTCGTCGTCGGCCTTGGTCTGAAAGATGATCGTCGCCCGTCTCTTGGCCGGCGGCCCTCCCGGCGACTTGAAGAAGACCCATACCACCGGTTCGATCGTCATTCCGGTCTGGGCCTCTTCGGCCCGCTTGCGATCTGGCTCGCGGATCTTCGCGACCTCTTCGACCACATGCCTGTTCGTGAGCAGGTACCCCTCACCAGAGATGGCGAAACACGTGCCGGTCACACA
>CALLYK010000343.1 GCA_937858365.1 uncultured Isosphaeraceae bacterium
GCAGGTGAACATCTTCGAGGCCGTGCGCCGCCTGGGGCTCAAGACGCGCATCCAGCTCGCGTGCTCGTCCGAAGAGTACGGCATGGTCTATCCCGAAGAGACGCCCATCAAGGAGACCAACCCGCTCCGGCCGCTGTCGCCGTACGCGGTGAGCAAGGTCGCGCAGGACATGCTGGGCTACCAGTACTGGATGAGCTGGAAGGTCGACTCCGTTCGCACGCGCGGCTTCAATCACGAAGGCCCGCGCCGCGGCCCGGTGTTCGTCGCGAGCGACTTCGCCAAGCAGATCGCCGACATCGAGAAGGGCAAGAAGGCGCCCGTGCTGTACGTCGGCAACCTCGAAGCGAAGCGCGACTTCACCGACGTGCGCGACATGGTGCGCGCCTACGTGCTCGCCCTCGAGAAGTGCGAGCCGGGCGAGGTCTACAACATCGCCAGCGGCAGCTGCTGGACGATCCAGGCGCTGCTCGATCACCTGCTCTCGCTCACCAAGGTGAAGATCGAGGTGAAGGAGGACGCGGCGCGTCTCCGCCCCTCCGACGTGCCGATCCTGCTCGGCGACAACAGCAAGTTCGTGAAGGCCACCGGCTGGCAGCCGACGATCAAGTTCGAGCAGACGCTGTCGGACATGCTGGAGTACTGGCGCTCGCGCTAGAACCATGACGGCGCCGGGCGGAGGACTCGCGCGGAGGCTCGCTTCCAACACCCTGCACGCGGCGTCCGGCCGCGTACTCCGCGATCGCCGTATCGAACCACGAATCGAAGTGCGGGCCGTCGCCGCGGGTGAGCGTGACTTCCCACAACCGCTGGTCGTCGGCCGCGGCGCGGAGCGCCTCGCGGTGCGGTTCGGCGAACGGTTCGAGCGCCACGCCGTAGCCGGTCAGCGGCGGGGTCGTGAGCGAAGGGACCGCGGTCGCCAAGCTCACGGATATCGCGCCCGGGCCCGATGGGAAGAAGATCGCCACCATCCTCATCAACGGCCAGGTGCCCACGGGAAAGGGCGAGGCCGTGGTGAGGGCCAAGGCCGAGTTCATCGTGGAAGTGGAGAAGGAAATCACCTTGAGGGGTCCCGCCGCGACGGGTGACAAACCAAGCATCATCCAGGCCCACGGGGGTGTCTTTCGCCTCGCCCTCGCCCAGGAGGACCTCCGGGTCCCTTCGCCCGACGACCCCAATCGCAAACAGGACCTTCGGCGCGAACTCGTTTTCGAGCGGCAGTTCCAATTCGAGGGCAAGGCCCCGGACCTTCCCCAAGACCCGCCGGCGTTGAGGCCGTCGAACTCCTGGATCACGTTCCTCGACCCCAAAGGGAAATTCTCTTTGAAATACCCACAAGACATGATCGGCACCATGTTGGATGCGAACGTGATGCTTCTGCAGAGACGACGCCCCGGGGCCGACATCGAGCTTGTGCGACTCACCCTCGTGCCGGGCGAGCAGCCGCAACCCGATGCGGTCCAGGATGCCCTCAAGGCCCGCTGGAAGGAGCTCAAGACCCAGGTCCAAACCAGCAATCCCCCCAAGGGACTTCCCGAGGCCGATTGGCCCGACAAGAAGGTCTACCGAAGCGACGCGATCTTGAAGTTGCCAAGGGGCGCCCCGGCGAACAAGGCGCTCCTTTATTTCTTCGGCTACACCGTGCAGTCCGGCGGCAAAAACGGTCTGACGGTGGAGGCCTCCACCACGCTTGACCCACCAACGGGCTTCCGGGACCAAGTTGAAGCGATCTTGAAAACCTATGTCTTTGGTCCACCCAAGAAACCGACTGACGAGTCTCCCTGAACGCGATCCGCTTCCAGAGCAATCCGGCCAGCCAAACGTGCGTTGTTGACGATCAGGGCCCGGTTGGCGATCAACGCTTGACCACCCGTCGCTTCGCGAATCGCCCCGAGAAGGAACGGCGTGAGTTCCTTGCCGGTGGTCCGCGAGGCGGTGGCGAAGTCCAGGGCCCGCTGGAGGGCCCTTTCAAACGCAGCTTCGGAGAGGGCCGACTCCAAGGGGACCGGCTGCGCGATGACGACCGCGCCAGGCAATCCCAACCACCCATGCGCTCGGATGATGTCGGCCGCTTGCGCCGGGTCGTCGGCCCGTATGGAGAGGCCCAAGCCGCTCGATCGCGTGAGGAACGCCGGGAGCGTGTCGGTTTGGTACCCCACCACGGGCACGCCCAGGGTCTCAAGGACCTCTAAGGTCGCCGGCAAGTCGAGGATCGATTTGGCCCCCGAACAAACGACCGCCATCCCGTCGGCCCGCGCCAATTCGTCGAGGTCGTTGGAGATGTCGAATGTGGTCGCGGCCCCGCGATGGACCCCGCCGAGTCCACCCGTGGCCATGATGCGGACCCCGGCCCGCCTCGCCAAGCTGAGCGTGGCCGACACGGTCGTCGCGGCGTCGAGGCCCCTTGCGACCGCGACCGCCAGGTCGCGGCGGCTTGCCTTGAGGACGTCTTGGGACAAGGCCAGGCGCTCAAGTTCGGCCCCATGCAGACCGATCCGCGGCACCCCCGCGATCACGGCGATCGTCGCCGGCACGGCCCCCGCTTGGCGAACCTCCGCCTCGGCCTCGCGGGCCGTCTCCAGATTGTCGGGCCACGGCAGACCGTGCGCGATCAGGGTCGATTCCAGGGCCACGAGCGGCCCGCCTCGCGCCAACGTCTGAGACACCTCCTCGCTGACACGCATCCCCGCACCCGTCTTGGAAAAAGCGATGCGAAAGGGCGAAACGAGCGCCTTTTCTCGGGTCCCGACCGTACACTATAGCGATGGTTGCTGGTCCCTTCCGCTCCGGCCCGATCGGGCCGAGCACATTTCTGTTGGTCTTGCCGATGCGAGTGGTCTTGGAGGCGGTGCAGGGCCCACGAGCGGGCCGTTCCTTCGTGTTCGACCACCACGACACATTCATCGTGGGCAGGTCGCGACTCGTCCATTGCCCGATCCCCGAAGACCAATCCCTCTCGCGCGATCATTTTCTGATCGAGGTCCATCCCCCGCGCTGCGTGCTCCGCGACCTGGGCAGTACCAACGGGACCCTCGTCAACGGCACGCGCGTCAACCAGATGAGCTTGTGTTCGGGCGACCAGATCACGGCGGGGTCCAGCACCTTCAGCGTCCGCGTCGAACTCGGGACGGACGAGGCGAACGAGGCCGGTTGGGCCGCGGGTCGCCGGGCGCGGGTTTCCGAACTGGGCGACGTCATCGTCCGCTGCGCCGGTTGCGGTTTGGAAGCCCCTTCAAACGTCGAGGTGACGCGCGCGGCTTCCGGCGACCAGGGGGCAACCGTACACTGGCTCTGCGACGCATGCCGGTCGGGCGCAATCGCCCTTCCGATCCAACCCGTCTCGCACTACACGACCCTCCGCCAGCTCGGTCGAGGTGCGATGGGCGTCGTCTATCAAGCCCGGCACAACGAATCGGGTCGGATGGTCGCCCTGAAACTGATCGTACCCGAGAGCGCCGCGGCGCGATCGGCCGTGGAGCGGTTCCTGCGCGAGATGTCGGTCATCAGCCAGCTCAAACACCCGAACATCGTCGAGTGGCTGGAACAGGGGATCTCACGCGGCCAGTTCTGGTTCGCGATGGAGTACGTCGACGGAAAGAACCTGGAAGAACTCGTGACCGAGCACGAGGGCCGGTATCCGATCGCCCAGGCGTGCCGCATGTCCCGACAGGTCCTGAAGGGGCTCGAACACGCCCACGGCCTCGGCTTCGTGCATCGCGACATCAAGCCCGAGAACATCCTCATCGGCCAAACGGAAAAGGGTCTCATCGCCAAGATCAGCGACTTCGGCCTGGCCAAGAGCTATCGCAGTTTGGGCTTCTCGGGGCTGACCTTCTCAGGCGAGATGCGTGGGACAATCCCCTATATGCCGCCCGAACAGGTGCTCGACTTCAAGAGCGTGACCCCTGCGGGCGACCTCTATTCCACGGCCGCGACCCTGTACTACCTCATCAGTGGCCAGTTCATTTACGATGAAATCGAAGGGGGTGACGTGATCCGGATGCTCCTGGAAGACCCGCCCGTGCCAATCCAGAAGCGACGACCGGAAGTCCCAACGGGACTCGCCAAAGTGCTTGAACGCGGTCTGGCGCGCGACCCGGACCATCGCTTTCCGTCCGCCGCGCAGCTTCGTCAGGCCCTCCGCCCTTACTGCTGACCCAAGATGGCCCTTTGACCGCGAGCGATCGCCAAGGCGAGGTCCCCGGCGAGTTCCACGCGGTGTCCCAGGGCCTCCAATGCGGTGCGATAATAGGAACGAAGCGGTCCTTCCGCCGCCAGGACGACGCGCTCTCTTGGAGGCAGTGTCGCCAGTTCATGACCGATCAAGGTCCCGAGCAATCGTTGGCCATTCTCGCGCGGCGAGGTCCCTTTCAGGAGCGTCCGAGCCCTGGGCGTGAACAACTCGTGGAGCAACTCAGTCTCACGGGCGCGTTGGACGGCCTCGCGGAAAGCCTCGTCGGGCCCCTCGGCGACTTCCAGTGAGGTCCTCAAGACGCTCTGCTCCCGGAGCAAGGCGAAGAGTTCACCCGTGAGATACGTCCGAAATCCCTGGATCGCCCCGTCGTGGACCTCGACGTGCTTCGAGTGCGTTCCAGGCAGCACGTATAGGCCCTCGCCCAACTCCAGCCCCATCACGATCGTCTCCTCGCCCCTCATCACGTCCTCTTCGGCGCGGACTCCCGAAAGGAGGACGACCTCGCGAGGCAAGACGCCTTCGATGCGGATCACGGGTAGGGTCGCGCCGGTGAGTGGAAACGGCGTGTCTGCGTAAGGGAGCTCGCGCAAGCCGATCGACGACGAGGCCATGCCGGAAAGCACTAGCGGGACATCGTCCGGGAAGTCGCTCACAAGCGGCCCAAGGACGGCGAGATAATACGACTCGCGATCGGCGGGAGAACCGGCCTCCTGCCAAGCGGCGAACGTCGCGGCGATGCCGACCTCCCGTTCCAATTCGGCGACGACCTCCAACGGCGCATCGCGCATCCAGCGCAAGCGAAGCCGGGAAGTGCCCCAATCGCCGCTGATGAAGGACCGCTCCATGTTCGTACTCAACCTTCGAGAGCGAGGACGACCTACGGTAGCCTCCAAACGCGGAGGGGGCCACCCGGTCCAACAGTGGCCAGGAAACGAGAATCGGGTGAGAAGACGGCGCCTTGCTGGGCCGGCAAGCAAGCGATCGCTTTGCCCGTGGTCACGTCATGCACGACGACCTCGTTTTGGGTGGCCTCCGAGTAATCGGTCCCCAGAAATCGCTCCATGACGAGCGTCATGGTGGATGCTCCGTTGAGACTGTTTCCGCCTGAGGAGAGCCAGCGGCCATCGGGCGAGAGCAGTAACCCAAACGCGCCAAAGCCGCGCCGGTGGCCACTCAAGTGGGACCACTTCGGACCGTTCTCGGGCCCCCAAATGCTCACCGACCCGTCCAAGAAGCATGTGGCGAAAAGACGACGTTCTTGACGTGTTCCCATCGCGAGGCCGATGGCCATCGGCAATTGGACTTCGAAAGGCACAGGCAGTGACCGAAAGTCGGGAAGGGAGTCGACCGAGGCAATCGTACCCTCCGGCTTCCGACGCACCAAGGCGCGACCTCGATCGACGAAATGGCCCCATCCCCGAGTCGGCGGCACCAACTCACGCTTCTTCTCCCAAGTCGAGGTGTCCCATACCTCGATCGCGTCGACAGAGAGCATCAGTCCTGAAGAGGCGCGATTGATCAAGATGAGGAGCTCTTCCTTATCGGGTGGGAAGGTAGTTTCCAGGCGGACTGGGCTTTCGAACTCGATCCGGCGGCGGACGGTCCCGTCGGCCAAGCCCACGACCACGACGGACCCTGTGCTCTCTACGTCCAAACATGAGGCGATGGCGATCATCGAACCATCCGGCGAAACGGCGGCCGTCGTCCAACTACCGCCGAAAACCGGGACCGGCCGCACCGCGCCGGCATCGAGGTCCACCCAAGCCAGAGTGCGTCCGGGCCCTCGATTCACGAGGACCGAGCGCCCGTCAGGCGAAAAGGCCAGGGCCACCCGTGCGCCTTCGACGTTGACGCGGTAGGCGACCGACAGGTCCCAACTCGTCGCCCACCAGCCATAGACGGCAACAAGCATCGCGACCACGGCGATCACACCCAGGCGCTTCTTCCAACGGGTCATGGGGGCAAGTCCCAAATGCGTAGGCTGCCGGCTTCCCACGATGTGGCCATCGACAGGAAGTCGGCTTCCGTCGTTCGAGAAGACCAATGAGCACCACGCGCCGGTCACTCGCAGACGAACCGGCAACTCCCACGGTGTCGGCCGCCGGACGACCGGGAGCGCCAGGGCGGGCACCAAGAGCAGCCGGGTCCTTCGCTCGCATCGTCGATTCATTCGCTCCCCTTCGTGAACAAGGACCCCTGCGCCCGGTTCATCGGGCCTTCGGCCCCGGGAGTCGCCAAACGGTCATCTCGGCGCCCTTCACGGTCGTCGTCGCCATCAACGCGCCGTCGGGGGAGAAGCACACTCCGGCTTGGCCGCGGAACGTGGCGACGGCCCTCTCCGCGTTCAAGTCCCATAGGACGATCTCGGAGTCACTCGAACCCGCGGACTGGTCTTTCGTCAAACGACGACGAATATCTTCCCAGTGCGGCCTGCGACCGAGCCTGTCGCCCCTGTCCGCGTGGAAGCGGTTGTCGCTCGTGATGGGCCCACCGCACGAACCGAGACCCGCGTGATGAGGGACGGCGATCGGCCGCCCCTTGCCCGAAGCCACGTCCCACATCCAGGTCCCTTCCAGCCAACAACCGGCGATCAGCAAGGAGCCATCGGGAGAAACGTCGTATCCCCAGATTCTCGTGTTCGTCCCACGTCGTTCGGGATCGGCCCGAAATGGCCGACGCCGGAAGTCGGGAAGGGTCAGCAGTTCCAACTCGAGCTCGCTTCGTCGGCACACGATGTCTCGAGCGCCGGGAGTGAGTCCGGCGAATCTCTGCCAAGTCGCGTCGATGATCTCTTTGGGGACCGACAGGGTCGGCGACTCCGACCAGTCGCGCGTGTTCCAACGGCGAATGATTCGGGTCGGGCGTCGGTCCTGGTCCGTACTCGAAGCCAACACGACGACCGAGGACCCATCCGCCGAGAAGGCCGCGCTGAATGACTCGTGTTTCGTGGAAAGGAGCCGCCAAAGGACCTCTCCCGAGGACAAATCCAAGACCGTGAGTGAAGATGTGTGCGTATCGGCTTGGTCCCAAGCAACGAGGGCCCTTGCGCCTCCCGGCGAGAGTTGGACGGAGAATGCCCGGCCCCCTGGTCCGTAAAAAACGCGTTCGCGACCGGAATCGAGTTCTCGGAGCACCAAGCATCCGGCGAGGCGGCGAACCAGGAACAGGGCCCGGCCATCGCTCGTGAACGCGAGCGGCCAATCCGAACCGGCCGGCGTCCGCCACCGGGCCGCGACCGGCAATGGGTCCCGCGGCCAAGACCACCAAACACAGAGCACGACCACCGCCAGCGCGGTTGATGCAAGGACTCGCGGCCTTCGAGCGAATGCCGGTTTCATCGACCGCAACCTACCACAAGCGTCGGAGGCCCCGCAAGAGTCAACGGGACGTGGCGAACGGTCAGCGCGTCGCTTTGACGGGCCCTTCGGGAGGTTGCTAGACTCTTCGGAATCGTCCCGCCTCCCTCGTCCCGCCGCCAAGGGGAACCAGACAGTGGCTTCCGACCGTTATCTGTTCACAAGTGAGTCCGTGTCGATGGGCCACCCCGACAAGGTGGCCGACCAAATCAGCGACGCCGTCCTCGATTTCTGCCTGAAGCATGACCCGACCAGCCGCGTCGCCTGCGAGACCTTGGTGACGACCGACCTCGCCGTCGTCGCCGGTGAGATCACCACCAAGGCCCCCCTTACACGCGCAGCGATTGATGACCTGGTTCGCGAGGTCGTCAAAGACATCGGCTACACCGACCCGAACATCGGCTTCGCGGCCGACACCTGCCAGGTCGATTGCCGGGTCCACGCCCAAAGCCCCCACATCGCGATGGGGGTTGACGTCGGCGGCGCGGGCGACCAGGGAATGATGTTCGGTTTCGCCTGCGACGAAACGCCCACCCTGATGCCCCTGCCGATCGACCTGTCGCACCGTCTGGTCACGGAACATGCCAAGCTGCGTCGTTCGGGAGAACTCAAGTGGGCCCGGCCCGACGCCAAGAGTCAGGTCACGGTCGAATACGAGGCCGACGGCACGCCCCACCGCATCCACACGGTCGTCCTTTCGACCCAACACGATGAGTCGGTGGTTGTCCACAAGAACGGCCAGGATTTCTTCAGCGATGAGGCCCGGGACGAGACGATCGAGAAGCTCATCCGCCCCACCCTGATGGCCGACCGGCCCGACCTGGTGAAGGGGAAGCTGGTGATGATCTCGCCGGACAAGCCCGAACCGGTGATCGGCCCCGACGACGTGAAGGTGTACATCAACCCGACCGGCTGCTTCTTGACCGGCGGGCCGCACGGCGACTGCGGTTTGACCGGCCGCAAGATCATCGTGGACACCTACGGCGGCATGGGCCGGCACGGCGGCGGCGCTTTCAGCGGCAAGGACCCCACGAAGGTCGATCGCTCGGCCGCCTACATGGCCCGCCACGTCGCCAAGAACATCGTGGCGAGCAAACTTGCGAGCCGCTGTGAGGTCCAACTCGCTTACGCGATCGGCGTGGCTGAGCCCGTAAGCGTCCACGTCAACACGTTCGGCACCGGCCGAATCGACGACGAGGCCATCTCTGGACTGGTCCGTGAGCACTTCGCATTGACCCCCAAGGGGATCATCGAGACGCTCCAACTGCGCCGGCCGATCTACCGCCAAACGGCCAGCGGCGGCCACTTCGGGCGAACCGAAGCCGACATCACCTGGGAAAAGACCGACAAGGCATCCAAGCTCCAGGAAGCCGTGACCGCGTCGACCTGAACAAGTGTGTGGTCCTGGCCCACGCGCCCTCGCTTGAGAAACGCCCTCGTCCGATCGGCCTTGAAGGGGCTGAGACGAGGGCCTGCCCTCTTGTAGGCCTGAAGTCAGGCCGTGAGGGCCCTGGTTTGGACCCCGGTGCAAACCCTCATCGAAGGGTTTGTTCCGAATCCCTAACTTTCTTGACAACAAGATGTTACGGCCGAGAATGTGATCGAGCCCCCAAGAACGGGCCAGGCCCGGGAAACGAACCTGAGAACTCTCTGTAAGTCTCAACGAATCCAGAGGTTACAAAAACCGGGGGTCCCGACGAATTCGTGCTCGGGAGGTCCTCGGTGAGAACGCCCCACATGATGGTTTTCTCCTGGACAAGCCCACAGATGTGGTCCAAACCTACTTGACCACCTGGGGCGGCAAGAGGACGTCGCCGAACTGGGCCTCGCCCGTACGGATGTTGAGGAACCGGAGCGAGGTCTTGCCGACATGGTTGATCACGTCCTCATGTCCCTTCAAAGGCGACTCATCAAGGCTGACGATCATATCGCCGATTTCCAGTCGCAAGGCGTTCACGGGGGCGTTGGCGAACGGCTGACGGCTCAGCCTCGCCCCATAGGTCCCTTGGCCCAACGGGATGAGCCGATAGGTGATGCCCAGTCCCCGGGCCACCCGTTCCGGAGGGGCCCAGTCGGGCGTGAACACCTGGTTCGACAAGGTCAATTGCACCGGCGTCTTCTCATCATTGCGGACGTTGATGAATGCGGCGGGCGTGATCCCCACATGGCTGAGGACGTCGACCGGATGGCGAAAGGGTAGCCCGTCCATCTCGATGAGCATGTCGCCCGGCTCCAACTGCCGAGGCAACAAGGGCGACCCCGCGAGCGGGGGCCTTGTCAGCCTCAAACCGTAGCGTTGGCCGAGGGGCTCGAATGTCACATAAGCATTCAAGTTAGGTACGAAGTAATCGGTGGCGACGGCTGGCCCGCGCTCGCCGAGCGAGAAGGCGTGAGGCTCTTGGTCCTGCTGTTTTTGCAGGGCCGCGATCATTCGGCCGCTGTACTTGGCGGCGTTGGCCAGCACCTCCTGGCGAAAGGACCGAAAGGTGAACTGGGTCTGGTCATGGACCGGCTGAAAGAGCTCGGCCCAGGTGACGAAGTCGTCGCCGTTGGTGTCGTGCCCTTTCACGTCGAATGAGAAGAGGTGCTCGGTGAGTGCGTGGGCGAAGAACCCACCAAGGAGGTTCGTCGCCCAGGCGGATTGGTCCAACTCGGCCGCCGTGATGTCCACCGTGCCACGGTGTTCAAGAAAGAGCTGGCGCAACAAAGGGCGAACGAGGTCCGGGAGGGCGCCGGGCGCCGCGCCGGGCGTCATGACGGCCGGCGGCAGGTCCACGACGTTACTGCAGCAGTCGGTCAGCAAGACGTTGAGTCGTGCCCCCCGTGCCTGCATCGCGGCCCGCAGGTCTTTCCTGTAAATCAGGCCCCTCTCGGTGGTCAAGCAATGACCCCGCTGAGGGTCCGTCGCGCCATGACCTGTGTAGAAGAACACAAGCGCGTCGTTGGGGCCCACCTGGACCTTGCGATAATGATCAAAGACCTGCTGAGGACTGACCAGGGCCCCGGTGAAGGTCGTCACTCGCAAGAGTCGCGGGTCTTGAATGCCCGTCTCAAAAACCGACCGCAAGGCCCGAGCGTCACGTTCAATGCCGGCGAGCTTGGTGTCGGTATCGCAAACAATCAGGACGTCAATCCGACCCTGACCCCAGGCGGCGCCGACAAACCCGAATAGGCAAAGCAAGGACCCGAGGCTTCGCGAGAGGTAGCTCGTCATTGGTTATTGGTGATTGATTATTAACGGAGGTTCGCTGTTGGGGACTTGCGGTTTCACTCCCACTTGAACTTCAGTTTACACGAAGCTCGGCCAATCGACAGGAGGGTCTCCTGGGTCCTCGTGCGAGCGCGGGGAGTGCCCAGGTCCCAACGACCGATGTCCGATAACCCAATACCGATGACGAAAAAAGAGGGGTTGAAGGGGAAAGTCGCTTGGGGTTATAACGACCCGAACTTACGAACCGACATGGGATTTGGTCAAACACAGAGGGACCGCTGATGGCCGGAGAGGGAGTGACCTCGCAAGGTTGCCGGGTGGACTTGAACGGTCGGGTGGCGCTGGTGACCGGGGCCTCGCGCGGAATCGGCAGGGCGATCGCGGAACGATTGGCCAGTTGCGGGGCGACAGTCTGCGGCGTGGCCCGGACACCGGAGGCCTTGAAGGAGACGGGCGCGGCGATCGCCACGGGCGGCGGGACCTTCGACCCCTACGCCGGAGATGTGGGCCAGGGTGATGATGTCAGCCGAATCGTCGAAGCCATCGACGCGAAGCACGGCAAGGTCGATGTCCTTGTGAATAATGCGGGGATCACCAAGGACGGCCTCTTCCTCAGAATGGAAGAAGCCGATTGGGACCGCGTGATCAACACCAACCTCAAGAGCGCTTTCCTCTTCTGCAAGGCCGTTGGCATGATGATGATGCGTCAGAAGTACGGGCGCATCGTCAACATCGCCAGTGTCTCGGGCCTGGTGGGCAACCCCGGTCAGGCGAATTACTCGGCGAGCAAGGCGGGGGTCGTCGGTTTCAGCCGGACCATCGCCCGCGAACTCGCATCCCGAAACATCACGGTCAATGTGGTCGCCCCAGGTTTCATCACGACCGACATGACCAATGTCCTCCATGAGAAGATCAAGACCGAGGCCAAGGAGCGCATCCCCGTTCGGCGCTTCGGCACACCCGAAGACATCGCTGACATGGTCTGCTACCTCGTGGGCCCGGGCGCCGGGTTCGTGACGGGGCAGGTCATCGCGGTCGACGGTGGGATGACCGCTTGACCTGTCGGCCGCGGGGGTGTGGACAAACCGGGAAAGCGCTGCTAAC
>CALLYK010000344.1 GCA_937858365.1 uncultured Isosphaeraceae bacterium
CGATGGCGCGCTGCAGGCGCGCCTCCTTGAAGCCCGCGATCCGCTCGAGCAGGGCCCCGAGCGCGCCGACCGTCCCCAGGTTCATCGCGTGTTCCAGGTTCGAGCCGTTGCCGTACAAATAAGGGTCGGTGCTCGCGACCGCGTATGTCAGAGCGGCCAAGACCGCCGCGAACGGTCCCGCCAGTCGACCGGCGACCCACCAGACCATCGCGATCGTCGCCAGGACCAAAGGGATGGGCAGTAGCCGCACCATCAACTCGGTGTCGCCGCCCAGGGCCACACCAAGCGAGTAAAGCCAGTATCCGCCCGGCGGTTTGGGTTCGGAAAGGTCGCGGTAAAGGACATCTCCCCGCAGAAGGCGCCTGCCGACATACACGTAAACGGCCTCGTCGCAGTCGATCGGTTCGGCCTCGGCGCCCGAGACGAGCCAGAGGTCGACGCCGAGGTGCGCTTTGATCGTCGGCCCGAACGTGTGGGCGCGGAGCCAGAGGTTGAGGACCATCACGAACGCCAGTCCCACCCAAGACCAATGGCGGGCCTTCATGGTTTCGGGTCCGACTTGGGGCGATTGGGACGGTAGATCATCAAGGCCCCCGTCGATTGCTGGAAGGTGTAATGGGCGCTTGCCGCGTCCACCAGCGGTTGGGGAAGGCGGAAATCGTACCGTAGGTACGCGGGGTCATCGAGTCGGCCGTGGGTGATCAACACGTCGTAGCGTTCTTCCTCCAGGGCCTGGATGGTCTTGGTCAAGTCCAGGCGGTTACCCTCGGCGAGGATGCGGAAGAGCCAGGGATCGCCGAAGAGGGTCCGCTCGCCTTGCTCGATGTCGAGCACCCCGCGATCCGTTAGGAGCGAAACGGCCGGGTCGCGAGCCAGTCCTTTCAGCCTCTCGCGTTGTTGCAACAAGAGGCGCCCCGCGGGCGACTTCGATCGTTCGATGCTCTGGATCGCGACGGCCATTTGAACGTTCGTGTGGATCGCGCTCAGGGTCAGGGCGTGGCCGCAGCCAAGCCAGAGGGTCAGGCCAAGCACAAGGCGCCCCCCTCGGGCCGCCCACAAGAGGCCCGCGAACTCGGCGAGGGCGACCGAAGTCACCGCGCGCCATGGCAGGAAGTAATTCAGGTCGGACCCGAGTTTGAGGGCGGAGACCAAACAGGCGAGGCCCAAGACGATCGCCAGGCCCAGCAAGCGCGGGTCGCGTCTGGGACCGAAGGCCCATAGTCCCACGCCCACCAGAAGCCCGATGTGCATCTCGGACAGGATGAGGACCGTTCGCCCGAGCAGGACCCGATACTCGGTCCAGGCCCAAGGCGCCCCCGCTTCGCCGAGCAGGCACGGACCAAACTCAGGTTCATACAAGAGTGTGATCAAGCCCACGAAAACGGCCAGGGTCAGGACGACCCCGACCCCGAGCCCGATGGCCGGCTTCCGTCTCCCCATGAGCCAGAGGGAAAGGCACGCGGCGCCCAGGTACATGCCCGCCGTTTGCTTGGTCAGGACGGCCAAGAGCAGAAGAACGCCGCCCGCGACCAACCGACCTCGGCCCGCGGCCGTCGCCACCAGAAACCCCAGGAGTCCGAGGGCATCAGCCAAAGTGTCGGGACGGGCCATCGCCCCGTAGCCGATCATCGGGCCGGCCCCGACGCTCAAGACGCCCGCGAGCAAGGCGCCGAACCAACCGCAACGCTTCTTGGCGACGACCATGACGAGCGCGGTGGTGATGAGGTCCCCCGCGAGGGTGGTCCCGCGGGCGATCCGGAAGAGCCCATCCAGGCCTGAACCCAGGGCCTGCCCGATCCAGCCGACCATGCCGAAATAAACAGGACCGAAGAAGTTGGCGACATGGGGTCCGGTCCGCCAGGATGGGTACAACCGCACCTGATGCTGCACGCGCCAGGCCAGATGGACCATCTTCGCTTCGAGGTAGTAAGCCTCTTCCGGATTGTTCCAGACGGCGATCGCGTAGCGAATGAAGGAGACCGCCCGAAAGAGGGCGAGTATGAGGAAGAGGCCGATCGCCACAACCAACACGACCGAGATGAGGAGATTCGGTCGCGATGTCCTGTCCGTCTTCGCCAAGGTCGATCGCCCGTAAGGTCCGCCTCGGGGCGCGGCGGTCGTCACTCGTTAGAATGCTCTCGTCTCAGGGGGCCGCGCGTCGATGAACGATCCTATCCCAAAGCCGGACGAGTCGCGAGTCAGTCCGGAACGAACACGGCCGATCACCCGAGCGCGCGCGGTCGCCTTGGGGCTCGGATACTGGCTCGCCCTCGTCCCATTGACGATCGCGCCGCGACACAGTGGGAATGTTTGGTCGCGCTACATGACCATCGAGTCGATCGTGGAGCGCGGGACCTTGGCGATCGACGCCTCACCCCTGATGAAGATCAGCGGGTCCCCCGACCTGGTGAAGGTCGACGGCCGGACCTATTCCGACAAGCCCCCGGTCCTCTCGGCCCTTTCGGCGATCGTTTACGCCCCGATGCACGCCATTGGTTGGAGCTTCAACCCATCGGCCGGAGATGTGCCGCGCGTGAACCTCGTCTTGGTCTCGCTGGTGGTGGGGCTTTCCTCGGCGATCGCGCTCATCGCCTTGCGCCTGATGTTTCAGTATGTTCCCATTCCTCGCTGGACGGCCGACCTGGCCACTCTGGGATGCGGCCTGGGGACGCTGCTCTTGACCTACGGCGTGACCTTCAACAACCACAGCGTCGCGGCCGGCTTGGTGACGGCCGCATTCGGGCTGGTCATGTCGGGAAGGGGCCGAGGGGTCTTATCGGGCGTACTCGCCGGACTCGCGGCGACGATCGACTTGCCGGCGGGCGGTCTCACGCTCGGGGCACTGGGCGTCTGGCTTGTGCTTCGCGATCGGCGCTCGCCGTGGGAGTACCTCGCCGCCTCGGGCGGGCCGATCGCCCTCCACGTTCTGTTGCAGTGGAGCAGCACAGGCTCGCCTCTGCCGGCCGAGATGACGCCGGAGAAGTTTCATTACGAAGACTCGTATTGGGAGACCGAGGTCGGTCGTTTCCGCGAGACAGTGCCGCGTTGGCTTTGGGGCGTGGAACTGCTCTTGGGTCCGCAAGGTTGGTTGACGCTCACGCCGGACCTCGTCTTCGGTTTGCTCGGGATCGTGATCATCGCGGTGAAGCGCCACGACCCTTTGCGTTGGCCCGCGATCATGGTCGGGACAATGGTGGCCGTCTTGGTCGCCTTCTATACCTGGGGAGTGCGACGCACCGATTTCGCGGGTCTTTCCTTCGGGACGAGGCACCTTCTGGCCGTCACGCCTCTGGTTTGGTACTTCGCGGTCGCCGGCCTGGCGCGCCTCCGATTTCGACTCCTGACCTTTCTGTTTCTGATCACGTTTCCCATCGGCCTGGGTTACGCCTGGGCGGGTATGCTCGACCCTTGGTCGCGGGTCGAGCGCCGTCGCGATGTGGTCTTGCTGTTCTTGCAACGCGGCGTGATCTATCCCCACACTATTTATCGGCGTTAATGCATCTCCGATCAACGAGCCACTTTGCTCAATGCTGCCTCTCGACGGGCCTTGAATTCCGCCCCTTCCTTCCATTCAGGGAACTTGTCGCCTTGCGCCACCTTGTGACCGACCTCCATAAGGAGCTTGATGTCCTCGATCGCGCCTGATAGGTCCCAATCGGGTTTCACTTGGTCGCTCGGCTTGTGGTAGTCCTTCTGGGTGTATTCGTCGCGCTTCTGCTTGCCGTAGCCTGAGGGTTTGCCGATGTAGTCCATGCCGCCCTTGGCGTTGAGCGCGGGCACGCCTTGCTTGGCGAACTCGAAGTGGTCGGAGCGGTAGAACATCCCCTTCTCCGGCTCGGCGTCGGGGCCGACGGTGCGCCCTTGACCCTTGGCCGCGGCCACGAAGAGGTCGTCCAGCGTGGAGTTGCCGAAGCCGACGGAAACCACATCCCTCGTCTTTCCCCATGTGTTCATCACGTCCATGTTGATCACGGCCAGGGTCTTTTCCAGGGGGTAAAGCGGGTGCGCCGCGTAGTATTTCGAGCCCAGAAGGCCTTTCTCCTCGGCGGTGACGCACAGGAAGAGCATGGTCCGCCTGGGGGCCGGATTGAGGTTCGCGAAGGCCCGCGCGATCTCCAGCACGGCCGCCGTGCCTGAGGCGTTGTCGGCCGCGCCGTTGAAGATTTGGTCGCCGGTCAAGGTCTCGTCGCGGCCGAGGTGGTCCCAGTGGGCCGTGTAAATGACGACCTCGTCCTTGACCTTCGGGTCGGTCCCCTCGACCTTGGCGATGACGTTCTTGGACTGGACCTCGCGCATGGTGTTGTGGGCGACGAAGCCGGCCTTGGCGCCCAGCGCGACGGGGCGGAAGTCGCGTTTCACGGCCGCTTTCTTGAGGGCGTCTAGGTCTTGACCGCACGCCTTGAGCAGTTCGCGGGCCTTCTCGTTGGAGAGCCAGCCTTCCAGGGCGACCCGACGGGCGTTGCCATCGGCGCTGGGGACGTCGAAGTTCTCGCGTCCCCAACTCCCCGCAACCACCTCATACGGATAACCGGCCGGGCCGGTCTCGTGAATGATGAGGGCGGCGGCGGCCCCTTTTTCGGAAGCGATCTCATATTTATACGTCCATCGACCATAATAAGTCATCGCCACTCCTTTGAACATGGAAGCATCCAATCGAGAGGGGTCGACCGGGTCGGGCACGGCCGGGTCGTTGATGAGCATGACGATCGTCTTGCCGCGCACGTCCGCGTCCTTGTAGTCGTCCCAACCGTACTCCGGGGCGACGACGCCATAGCCGACGAAGACGAGTTCGGAGCCATCAACCTTCACGGTCTCCGCTTGGCGGCGTGAGACGGGCACCCAATCGCTGTTGGAATTGAGAGGAAAGGCGGTCGCGCCGACTTGGATGGTCCCTTCGGCCTTGGTCTTGAAGCCGACCAGCGGCACGTCCTGCACGAACGTGCCGTTGGGATTGCCGGGCCTCAGTCGTGCCTTCTGGAACGCTTGCGTGAGGTGATCGACCGTCATGGCTTCCCCGGCGGAGCCTGGCGCTCGACCCTCGTAGGCGTCGGAGGCGAGGACCTCGATGTGGGCCAGATAGGCCCGCTCGTTCAACGTCTCGGAGGCGGCCTTCAAGGCCGAGTCTTGGGTCGTCAGGGTGAGGACGAACAAAGCGAAAGCCGGAAGCATGATGAACGGGCCCTCGGGCGCGACTCGGTGGCGATTGGGCCTGACCAATCCGATCAGGCCCTTCGACAGTGGCGAGTCGCGCGGGCGTGGTCAAGAGGGGGCCGGCGGGACCTCATTCCTCGCCAACCGTGAGGGTGAACGGGAAGTTCTCGTAGGGGACCTTCTCGGCCGTCACGGTGTATTTCCAGGCGGCGAGAGGCGCGTCCTTGATCTCGACGGTGAAGGTTGAGTTCCCCACTTTCTCATGAGACCTGCCATCGGGCCCTATCACATTGAGTTTCAAGCGGGCGCCACGGTCTTCGAACCCCAGTACGAATTGTAGGCGGCCCGCCTTCTTGTTCCGATACGTTTGCGAGACGGTCGGACTGCCCGCCGAGGCGCTCAAGAGGCTCGATTTCTGGGGCGAGAAGCCACCGGCCAGCATCGTCTTGGTCACTTTGTTGACTTCCTTGGCGGTCACGGTGGCGAACACGAGATAACGCAGCAAGAGTTCTTCCTTCTCGCTGTTCTGCTTCTCATTGTGGAAGGAAGTGAAGAGCATGGCCCCCTGTTCAAACGGCAGCTTGACGAGCAAGGGGGCGGTCTCGGTCTCGCCGTCCATGGCCCGATAGGTCCCTTGCAAATAAACGGTGCGGTCGGGCGAGTCGAACTCGGCGGGATACCAGTCGGGCAGGTCGAACTTGATGGAAAGTTGCTGGCCGATCGCGTCGCTGAGCCCGGGGTCGGTGATCCTGGCCTCGACGGTTTGCTTGTCGCCGACCTTCACGCCGGCCGAACTCAAGTGATCGTCGAACACATAGGACAACAACGTGAACATTTGATCGGAAGCGTAGAGCGTCTTGCCCGAGGCGACGAACTTGCGGAGCGCCTCGCGGGCCTTGTCGAACATCTCTTGATTGCGCTCCCGAGTCTGCGTGTTGGGCCGGACCCCTTTACCGATCGCCTCACCCAGCCAGGCGGGCGTGAACGTGCCGCACGTGGCGAAGACGACGTCGTATTGCGCGAGCTTGTCGTAGTCGGCCAAGTCGTCCAAGTGGATCTTCGTATATTCATAACCCTGGCCGAGTTTGCGCAAGAGTTTGCCGATATCGTCATATTCGGCGCGGTCGCGCGGGCAATATGTCACGGCGATCTTCAGGGGCTGGACATTGGGGGCCTCGTCCGGCTCGGGCGTTTCGACCGTCTTGAGTTCAGGAGTGGTCTCCTTGCTCGCCACCGGCTTGTCGGACCAGAAGACGACGACCAGGGCCGCCGCCAGTAAGAGGCCGATCGTCACGTCCACGATGGGTCGCAGGGTGTCTTTCATGTCGACCTCCGGCATCGCCGGTCAATAACGTTGGTGGCAGACTGGGCAGTAACGCTTCCCCACGGGTCCGGAAACGACTCGACCACACGTGGGACAACCTTGGGGCGCCGCCGCCGTGGCGGTGGCGGTCGCGGGCTTGGCGGGTGGTG
>CALLYK010000345.1 GCA_937858365.1 uncultured Isosphaeraceae bacterium
ATCTCGGCGCCTGCGCCTTGGTGCTCGTGGGGTTGGGTTCGCAGGTCGGCACGGAGTTGTTCCCGCAGGTCGATTCCGGGCAATTCGTCTTACGTTTCCGACCCCCGGCCGGGTCGAACTACGAACTCACACGCGAAATGGCCGTGAAGTGCCTCGAAGAGATTGAAAAGGAGGCGAAGACCGAGAACATCGAAATCACGCTTGGCTTCGTCGGGCAAGTGGCGCCGAACTTCGGCATCAACAACATGCTCTTGTTCATGAGAGGTCCCGACGACGGCCAGTTGCGTGTCGCTTTGCGGGAGGGGAGTGGGATCAAGCTCGACGAGTTCCGCGAGCGCCTCCGCAAGGTCCTTCCTGAACGTGTCGTCCCTTGGATGGTGGACCGTCTTGAGAAGGGCGGCCTGGCTCGCGCGGAGTCCGAGAAACAAGCGGCTTCCTGCACGTTCGGCTTCGAGCCGGGCGACATCGTCACCAACGTGATGAGCTTCGGCTCCTCGACGCCGATTGCCGTCCGCGTGGTGGGTACAGACCTGACTTTGGTCCGCGAGCACGCCCAGAAGATCGCCGACGCGATGAAGCGCATCCCCTTCCTACGCGACGTCCACTTTGAACAGACCCTCGACTATCCGACCCTCGAAGTGACGATCGACCGCGAAAAGGCCGGCCTGAGCGGCGTGGATGCGGAGGACGTCGGGAAGGCCCTTGTCATGGCCACGTCCTCCACGCGATTCACCTCACTCAACTACTGGGTCGAGTCCAAAACGGGCTTCGACTACCTCGTGGAAGTCCTCGTGCCCGCTGCCCAACTGACCTCGAAGGAGGCCATCGAGACGTTGCCCATCGAAAGCGTGAACCCGCTGGTGAACCTGATGGTCCGCGACGTGGCGACGATCAAGGAGAGCGTCCGGCCGGGACAGTACGATCGTTCGATGTCGCAACGCTATTTGACGCTGACGGCGAACGTGGAAGGCGAAGACATGGGGCGTGCCTCGCGCCAGGTCCTCGCGGCGATTGCGTCGGTAGGCGACCCTCCACGCGGTGTTCGCGTTTCGCCCATGGGGCAGTTCCCGCCCATGATCGCCATGTTCGAGGCCCTGGGGATCGGCCTGGCCGTGGCCGTCTTCGTCATCCTCGTCTTGCTCACCGCTTACTTTCAGTCGCCTCGAATGGCCTTGATTTCAATCGGCGCCGTGCCGGGGGTGTTGGCGGGGATCGCCACCATTCTGTATTTCACCAAAACATCATTGAACATCGAGTCATTCATGGGATCGATCATGTGCCTGGGCGTTTCCGTTTCGAATTCGGTGATGCTTGTCACCTTCATGAATAGCCACTGGAGGGATGGCTTGCCCGCCCACGAGGCGGCCATCTCGGGCGCGACCGATCGCTTGAGACCCATCTTGATGACCGCTTGCGCCATGAGCGTCGGCATGGTGCCGATGGCCCTCGCGCTGGAGCGCGGCAGCGAGATGCAGGCCCCTCTGGGTCGCGCTGTCATTGGAGGCTTGCTCATGTCCACGGTGGCCACACTGGTCGTCTTGCCGGCCGTCTTCGCCGTCGTGCTGGGCAAGCGCGTTCCGAAGTCGCCGTCGATCTATCCCGACGACCCGGAGAGCCCCTTCTACGACCCGAACGTCTTCGCCAAGCGTGAAGCGGGCGAACACGGCGGGAATGCGGCGGCAAGCGTCACGCCTGAAACGAAGGCCGTTGAGGCGGTGCATGAGGCCCCCGCTCCAGAGGCTGTCACCCACTCCGGCACCACCGGCAACGGCAGTCCAACCTGTCCGCACAACGACGACCGGCAAACGGCCCCCGCCCCGGGCACGCCGCCTGAGGCCGCCCCCAGTCCAGGAGCACCTTGATGCGTCAGAGCATGGCCCAGGTCTTACGCGGTTGCCGCATGGGACTCGTCGTCGGTTCGATCGCGCTGTCGGCGTGCGCCCCGGAGAAGACCGATTACAAGAGCATCGCCGCTCCGCCGACCGTCAAGATCGTCAGGCCCGAACCCCGCACGATCGTCCGCGTGGTGGGTCAACCCAGCTTCATCGAAAGCTATGAGCGCACGTCGATTTATCCCAAGATGACGGCCTACATCGAAAAGTGGATCGTGGACATCGGTGACAAGGTCAAAAAGAACGACACGCTCGCCACGCTTTTCGTGCCCGAGCTTCGGGAAGACTACGGCACCAAGCAGGCCGATGTGGGCCTGGAGAAGGAACGCATCGACTTGGCGGACAAGGCCGTGGATGTGGCCGAGGCCGACGTGAAAGCGGCCGAAGCCGCGGTGGACGAGGCCAAGGCCGAACTGGGCAAGTACCAGGCCGAGGTCGATCGCTGGGATACCGAAGTCAAGCGGCTCACGCGCGAGGTCGCGCGCGGTGTCGTAGACAAGCAAGTCCTCCTGGAATCGGAACGTCAGCTTCGATCGAACACGGCCTCACGCGACGCCGCCAAGGCGACCATCGCCAAGAGCGAGGCCGACCTGCTCGCGCGTCAAGCCGCCGCCGCCAAGGCCAAGGTGGACGTGGGTGTCGCCAAGGCCCGACTCGCGGTCGCCGAAAGTGAGGAGAGGAGACTCAAAGCGTGGGTCGATTACCTGACGCTCATGGCCCCGTTCGACGGCGTGATCGTCGCCCGAAGCGCCAACACAGGTGACTTCGTCTTGCCGGCATCCGGCGACCTGACCGCCATGCGTCGGGCCCCCGACCTGGCCACCACCAACGCGGCACCGATCTACGTGGTCGATCGCACCGACATCGTGCGTGTTTTCATGGACGTGCCCGAGCAGGACGCGAACTTCGTCCGGATCGGCAGCAAGGCGACCGTGCTCGCGCGGGCCTTCCGCGACAAGGAAATCCCAGCCACGGTCACGCGAACCTCGTGGGCCTTGAACGTGAAGAGTCGGACCCTGCGCGCGGAAATCGACTTGCCCAACACCGATAGTCAGCTTCTGCCCGGCATGTACGCATATGCCAAGGTGATGATCGAGCGACCCGGCGTGCGCGCCTTGCCCAAGGCGGCCCTGGTCCCATTGGCCGACAAGACCTTCTGCATGTTGCTCGAGGATGGCAAGGCCGTGCGCACCGAAGTGGAAGTCGGGATCTCGGACGGCGAGTGGGTCGAAGTGACGAACCACCGCCGCCCTGGCCCCACGACCGGGCCGTTGAACGAGGTCCCCTGGACGCCGATCGATGGGACCGAACAAGTCCTGCTTGGCGACCTCTCCGTCCTCACGGACGGGTCTCCGGTCAACGTCTCCACCGATGAGAAGAAGCCAAAGGGCGCTCCGAGCGGGAAGCCCTCCGTTGCCGGCGGTTGACGCGAACGCGAGTCATCGCGTGGCGGGCGGTGGGCCATTGCCGACCGGGGGCAGATAGCCCGGTCGCGATGTGTCCACGGGAATAAGGTCGCCAGGCGGCTGGAGCTCGGCCAGTTCGCGCGCTGGATACCCCATCGCGTAAAAGAGCTCGAACTGAGCGCGGTTGTAGTCGGCCACCGTGTTGAAGTACTCGTCGAACGAGAGTTTGAGCAGTTTCAGGGAATAAACGGCTTCTTGCGGTCGATTGACCGGCAGGAGGACGTCGCCGAAACGCTTGGTTTGTCCCAGCCCTTCCACGGTGCCGTTGAAGGCCACGAGGGCCGCGCGCATCGAGCGGTCCGCCTGCGAGACCCGGGCCGCCGCCGACTGCACTTTGGCCTGGGCCCGCGTGACCTCGGCCACCACCATGTCTTGCGCCCGGCGCAGCTCAATGATGGCCCGCGACTCCTCGCCCCGCTGCTTCTTGATCTTGGCGAGATTGGCGATGCCGAAACCCTCAAGCTGCCAGATAAGCTGATAGCTCGTGTCTGATCGGCCGACCCACTGGTTGAGGCTGCTGTTGGGGCCCAGGCCGAAGATGCCACCCTGGAGCCACATCCCAGCGCTTTGGAACCCATTGAGCATGACGATCGGCAGAAGGGGACGCATCTTCTCGCGGCGAATGCGCGCCTCGGCCGCTTGAATCAAGGACTGGTTCGATTGCAGCTCCGGACGGTTGTTCACGGCGATCGGCATGAGTTCGTCGAGGGGCCGCGCTGGGTCGATGATGGTGATCTGCAAATGGTCAGGTTCGGTCGGGACGACCACGGCGCGGGGGTCGAGCCGAAGGACCTGAGTCAGGTTTGCGCTCTGAACGCGCCATGCCTCGCGTGAGGCGATTGCCTGTTGTTCCAGGTCGGCGAGCAAGTTGCGAGCGCGGTCGATTTCGAGGACGGGAAAGAGGTCTTTGCTCAACCGCGTGATCCGTTCGACAAGGTCCTCTCCTTTTTCGACCGCATACAGGGCCCCAACGTAACGGCCCCGCGCTTGATGCACTTGGAAGTAGGCGTCGGTCGTCATCAACAAAGCATCATTTTTGGCTGTCTGGATGTCCCATTGCTTGGACTGCAAGACCTGGCGTGCCGCCAGTGGCTCGAAGATGGCATCGGTCAGGTTGACCATGAGGGCCGCGGAGGCGCCCCCGTAAAAGAAGTTCGCGCTAGGGGCCGTCATGATCCCCTTGTTGAAGTCGGGCCCGCCGCCGTCGTGGCGGATGTAATCGGCGCCGGCGATGAACGTCGGCACCCAAAGGACCCGCGCGCGGGTGAGTTTGGCCTCGGCCACCCAAGCGCTCGCCTGAGCGGCGGCCACGATCAACGGGCGGGCGTCGGAGAGACGCAAGGCCGTCGCCAGATTGATCGGGAAACGCAGGTCCGTTTCCGTGAGTTGCGCCTCGGCCACATGGATCGCAGGCGGCTCAGGCATGCGAGGCGACGACGTGGCAGGTGCCTGCGCGGAGGCCGATCGAACGAGGACAATGAGGACGAGGGTCAACCCGGCGAGTCGTGGCATCGGCCGTGTCACCTTCCGGTCCCTTGCGAAAGAAAGCGCGACCGCTCCGGCACGCGCGCTCAACATCAGAAGGCTGTTTCATCAGCAGCGTGGGCCGGGGGTCCCCACAAGGCGCCGGCCTCAATTGGAAACAGCTTCAAAGAGGTTATCGACCGATCGGCGGACCGACGTTGACGAATGTGCTGACCTTGACCTTCGTGTCCAACTTGCGAATCAGAGCGGCACGCCCGCTTGGTTCGCCGGCAGGAACTCCCAGATCGACGTGTTGGGCAGGCCGAGATACGTCCCGCGCGCTCCTGGGCCGTACGGCACGATGCCGTTGAGCACCCGCTCGAACGATTGCGGGTTCAGGTAGTGGATTCTTTGGAAGAACCCGGAAGGGCCGGGAATGGCCGTCCCTGGGAAACCACCCAGGTCGAACTGGAAGCCGGCCGATTGGACCGGGCGCAAGGGGTAGTAACGCTTGGTCAGGAAATAGAAAACAATCACTTGACCGGGCCGCCAAACCTGGTCGCCGGTGAGGATGGGGTACTTGTGCTCTTTGGTTTGACCCGTCACTCGCACAAAGAAACCGTCGTCCGAGGTGTATTTGCGGTTGGTGCTGTTTCGCACGGTGGCGAAGACCACGTTGTAAACCTGGCCCGGTATGGGCTCTCGGTCCTGCACCTTGATTTGGCGAAAAGGGGGCACGAGGCGAGCGTTGAAGGGTGTCGGGTTGGTGATTCGCACCAAGGCCAGGGGCGGGACGGCCCGCCCTCGGGTCGCCCGCGGTGCTTCAACCGGAACGGCGGCGGATTTCACTGGAACAGTGCCGCCGACGCTTAACAGGAGCCTGCTCTCGCATTGCTCAAGAATCAGAGATCGCTTCCTCGTATTGCGCCGGCGCATGGACGGGCCCTCCCTGGCCAGAGGGCACCCAGACCCTCGTTCATGCACGTCGGCAGTTCGGCCCCTCCCTCATGAGTCCTGCCCATTCATTCCGCCCGCATTCAGCGAGACTCATCGTCCGGAAGGGGTCGTCGAAGTGGCGGCTCGGCGCGCGGTTTCTCGCCCGCGTAGGGGGCGAAGAAGGTCTCAGGATAGGGGACGGCGCCGGTGAAACGTCCGTACCACATCACATCATCACGACCGAATCGGTTGTTCCCTTCGACCACGACGGATGGGTTCGGGGTCAACGGCCCGACGTGGCGAAACATGACGCGCGGGTCGGGGTGAGGATAACCTGGGCCGCCATAGAGCGGATAGCCGCCGTTGGGGCCCACGCCCAGGGCGTGACCGCCGTAGCCGTATCCGAGATGATATCCCAGCCCGAACCCTTGAAATCCGGGTGCGGAGACCCTGGGTGCCTGGATCCATTGGGCGCTCGCCGTGGACACGGACAATAGGAAAAAGCCCGCCGAAATCGCTACGGCCTTCAGGCCAAACCGATCATCCAGACGCATCGCCGTCCTCCCGCTTGCCGTGGGGCCCGCGAAGACGGCGCGAGTTCGTGACGCCTTGTCTTCGAGGCGGGTCGTGTGATGACTCGCCTCTTTGGATATATCACGGAATCGCGGGTGGGTGGGTCCGGATCGGGAGGACCAGCCGAAAATCAGCGAGTCGCGGGCGGCGGCCCGTTGATCACGGGAGGCAGATAGCCCGGTCGCGACGTGTCCACCGGCACGGTCTCGCCCGGAGGACGCAGGTTTGCGATCTCGGCGGCCGGATATCCCAGCGCATGGAAGAGCTCGAACTGAGACCGATTGTATTCGCCAACCGTGGTAAAGTACTCGTCCAGGGCGATCTTCAACAATTGCAAGGCGAAAACGGCCTCTTGTGGCCGATTCACCAAAACAAGGACGTCGCCAAAACGGGTCGTTTCTCGGAGGCCTTCCAGGTTGCCGTTGAACGAGATGATCGCCGAACGCAGCGCGCGGTCCGCTTGGGGGACCCTCGCCGCGGCCGACTGCACCTTCGCTTGGGCCCGCGTCACGTCGCCTGCGACGGTGTCCTGCACGCGGAAGACCTCGATGATGGCCCTCGACTGCTCGCCACGTTGTTCCTTGATGCGCGCGAGGTTGCCGATGCCCATGCCTTCCGCTTGCCAGAGCGGTTGATAACTTAAGTCGTTGCGGCCCACCCATTGGTTCAAGCTCTTGTTGGGCCCGAGACCGAAGATCCCTGCCTGGATCATTTCATAAGGTGTCTGGAATCCATTAATGAGCATGCTCGGCAGGAGGGGCCGCATCTTCTCCTGGCGGATCTTCGCCAGCGTGGCCCGCACGATCGCCTGACTGGAGGCCAGTTCCGGTCGGTTCGTCAGGCCGATCGGAATCAAGTCGTCAAGCGCACGGGCGGGGTCGATCAGCGTGACCTGAAGATGGTCGGGCTCGAGCGGCACGATCACGGCCCGTGGGTCAAGTCGCAAGACCTGGGTGAGGTCGGCGCTGTGAACACGCCAGGACTGGCGGGCCGAGGTCGCTCTCTGTTCCAGGTCGGCCAAGAGGTTCTCGGCCCGATCGATCTCGATCTTGGGGACAAGGTCTTTGGACAGAAGGCGAATCCGCTCCACTAGTTCATGACCTCGATCGACCGCGTACAAGGCCCCAGCGTACATGCCACGATACTGATGGACCTTGAAGTATGCGTCGGCCGTCATCAAAAGAGCGTCATTTTTGGCGGTTTGGATGTCAAACTGACGCGCGGAGAGGACTTGTCGCGCGGCGAGCGGTTCGAAGATGGCGTCGGTGAGGGCGACGTTCTGCCACATCCCACCGCCGGCGTAAAAGAAATTGACGCTCGGAGCGGTCATGATGCCTTTGTTGAAGTCGGGTCCGCCGCCGTCGTGACGGATGTAGTCAAAGCCGAGGTTGAGGGCCGGCACCCAAAGGACCCGGGCCCTAGTGAGTTGGGCCTCCGCGACCCAAACGCTCGCCTGTGCGCTGGCGACCACGAGCGGCCGCGCGTCCGCCAGGCGAAGCGCGGTCGCGAGGTTGATCGGCAGGGGGACGTCGGAAGGCAAAGGGGCGACAGCCTTGAGCTTGATCGGCTGGTCGTTCTTGATCGGCGAGGCGGCAGACGGAGGAAGCTCGGGCAGCGCGTCGGGCACCTGCGCCTTTGTCCGTCGTGGGAGGACGCCAAGGAGCGGGACGATCGAAAGGAGCAGTACGAACACGCGAGAACGTGTCATGGAAGGCCGCCCTCCTGGCTTTGGCACCGAAGTGGTCTTGGACACTGACGGGGCCTTATCCTGATATCGGCACGTTCATCTCTCGAAATTCAGGATGTCTCAGGGCCTTGCCGCCCGCCGCTGTTGGGACGATCCTCACATCCAGTTCGTGATCTTGAGCAAACTCACGTGCCATCGACCCTGGCGCGGGCTTCTCGGACAGCGCTCACCAAAGAGAGGCGCCTGGCGATCGATCCGCCCATGAGTCCCAGGAACAAGGCGGTCAGGCGATGGGCGATCGTCTTGAAGATGTCTTGAGTCGGCACGACCCACGCGAGGATGAACGTCTCGTTGTCGATCGCCAGAGGAGCGACCACGATTCCAGGGTGTTGAGCGCTCCAAGCAGAGTACGACTCGTCGAATGCCGATCGCGGCAGGCGCGTTTGTTCGGTCCTCATGTCAACGAGGTGGTCGTGAAGCCATCGGAGGTCCGGCGTCGAGGGCAAACGGTCGCGCAATGGCGGCCACTCGAAGACGACGAGCGCAAGGCCGCACGCCACCAGAAACCCAGCGCCGAACGCTCGACCACCACCCGCAAGCGTTGGAATCGCTCGGCGGTGGCGCCGGGGTCGACGAAGCGATCGGAAAGCTCGGCGGCTTCGGTGCCCGGCCGCGGCGAGAACACGAACGTGTAGGCGTAGTCGAATTCGGCCGCGGCCGCCACGGCCAGCGTCTCGGCGAAGTCGTCCTCCGTCTCCCCGGGGAAGCCGACGATGATGTCGGTGGACACGGCCAGATCGGGTACGGTCCGCCGGGCCAGGTCCAGCCGCTCTAGGTACCGCTGGCCCGTGTACCCGCGGTGCATCGCCGCCAGGATCCGATCGCTGCCGCTTTGCAGCGGGTAATGCAGGTGCGGGCAGATCTCCGACGACCCGGCCATGGCGTCGAATGTCTCCGGGCGCATGTCCTTGGGGGGAGGGCTGGTGAATCGCACCCGG
>CALLYK010000346.1 GCA_937858365.1 uncultured Isosphaeraceae bacterium
CATTCCTCACCCGCGCTGACGATCACGATGGCGAGCGCGAGATAACACCGTGGGAGCAGGCGAAACTGATCTATTCCCGTGTCGAATGAGCCTGCGTTCAGGTTCGTCAAAAGCGCAAAGGCCGCTGGCCCGAAGATAAAGATGAAGATGAAGAACAGGGCGACTGGCACAGCCCAGAGCGGTGACAACCAGCCAGAACGTCTGAACCCGACATCGCGCCAGCCAAGGCGTTCTCGGGCGGCGATCAATGCCACCGCCACGAGCAGCCCCAGGAACAAGCCAAGTGACAACGCGCGTGGCGTGAGCGTCTCTGGCTCGGAAGCAATTGCCGTCGACAATAGCGCTACGGCTCCGGGCCCGATCAGCGCGATAGTAATGCCAAGATACGTCACGTTCACTCGGTCCGCTCCAGCGGCTAGGCACGGCTCGCAATTTACGATGTCAGCCGTGAGCGACGCTCCCGCCGGGCGATCCGGAAGCCGCCCCGCTCGAACGAGCGATCCGCGCCAACCTGACCGCGTGGTCCGAGACCGTGCCGGCACTCGAGGGAATCTGGCCGGGCACGCCCCCGCGCTCGCCGCAGGTGGCCTTCTCCCCCGACGGCGAGCAGGTGGCCATGGCCATTGGCAAGGACGAGGTCCAGTGTTTCCGGACCGATACCGGTCGGCCGGTCGGCCCACCGGCCCGGTTGCCCGACGAGGTGGGTAACGCGATGGCGTTCGCTCCCGACGGGCTAAGTCTCTGGGTCGCGACGCCCCGGGCGGTAAGGGCCGACCAGACGTGGCTCCTGCACCGGTTGGATCCAGCGTCGGGCCGCCCTATCCAGCCGCCGATCCAGACCACCGGGCCGTTCTATGAGCGCGACGTCGCGCCCCTCGTCTTCACCCCCGACGGGCGGTACGTCATCGGGGCGGTACTCGAGTTGCACCCCGACGACCGGGGGCGCGGGACGACCGCCGAGGGGATCCGTGTTTGGCGAACGGGGTCAATCCTGGTGTGGGAGGCGACCAGCGGCCGGCTGGTTCGCAAGGTGGATGTGAATTCGGAGCGAGCGTGGGCGGGCGCCTTCCTGGGCCTCTCGCCGGACGGAGAATCGGTGATCGCCTGGATCTGCCGCGGGGGACACTACGAAGGGACCTCCTTCCGCGTGGACAGCGATGAGCCGCCCCGGAACCTCGGGCGATTCGCCGGGCCCCAGACCCCGATGGCGGACAGCTATGTCCCGGGGTTGGGGAACTCGGCGCTCCACTTCCAGAACCAGATGCAGACCGCCCTCGTGATCGGGGACGGCCAGATCCACCGCTGGTCCTTCGCGAACCCCGGCGTGCTCGGCCCCGGTGTGCCCACCCCCTTCCGGTCCATGCATGACAACCCATCGGCCGATGGCCGATCGGTGATCGTCCCCACCGAGGGCCGGGTCTTCGACACCGGCGCCTGGCCACCGCGGCCGTCCGGTGTCCGGTTCGCCCATCCGGGTTGGTTAAACGAGGGCACTGAGCAGTGCAGCCCGGACGGCCGATTCGTGGCGACCTGGCCCTTTAATCGGGCGAGCCTCGATCGGCGACTCTGGCGGCTCCCCCGTCCCCACAGTCGCCCCCCGCTCCCGCCCGCGGAACGGGCGCGCCGTGCCGATCGCGGGGACGGATACATGCGAGCCGAGTTCGACAGCCGCGGGGAGGCGGCGGTGCTCTGGTCGCGGGAGCAGGCCGACGTGGTCAACACGGCCCGAATCGTCGATGTCGCGACCGGCTCTGCACGGGACACGTACGTCCTTCATTCCGATCGGGTCCGTGACGTCGCCATTGCACCCGACGGCCGCCACTTTGCCACGGGCGGATTCGACAGCACGGCCCGCGTCTGGGAGACCACCAGCGGCCGGCCGGCCGGGCCCCCATTACCGCATACCAACTGGGTTGCCGCAGTGGCGTTCAGCCCCGACGGCAATACCCTCGCCGCCGGCGACTATGGCCCGCAAGGGCTGGTGAAGCTATGGGACTGGCGGACGGGGAAGGAGACCCGCCCGCCTCTCCCGCACGACGATATCATCCTGAGCGTCTCGTTCAGCCCGGACGGTCGATTCCTGGCCGCCCTCAAGACCCTCGATTGGTCGAAGCATCCCGAGCTCGTCCTGTGGGAGATCGATTCGCGGAAGGCGGTGTTCCGGGCGCCCCTCAACTGCCCGAGATACCCGCTGAGGGAGACGCCCCGGTTCCGGCCGGACGGCCGTGCGGTCGCGGTTCGCGACGCGGGAGGCGTCCTGCACCTCTGGGAGGCCCCCTCCGGCCAGGTCCTGGGTGAGCGGCCCCTCGACGGGGACGGAGTGACACGGTTCTCGCCGGACGGACGGGTGGTCGCGGCGACGGTGAACCTCGGTGTCCGCCTGCTCGACGGCGCGAACCTCGCCCCGCTCCCCGGCGGCTCCCTCACGCACCCGCACCCGATCCAGGATGTGGCCTTCAGCCCGGACGGGGCGTTCCTGCTCACCGCCCACGAGACCGGCTCGGCCCAGCTCTGGGACGTGGCCAGCCGAAAGCCGATCGGCCCGCCCGCCGTGCTCATCGGGCCTATCCTTGCCGTCAGCTTCACGCCCGACAGCAGGACCTGCTTGTGTGTGGCCGCCGACGGCACCGTCCGTCGCTGGCCGGTGCCCGCGCCGTTCGCCGAGCCCGACCTGGCGCGCCTGGCCGACCGCATCGCCCTCATGACCGGCCAGCGGATGGACGAAAGCCATGGGCTGGACTATCTCCCGACCGCCGCGTGGCAAGCCCTCCGGGCGAAACTGGTCGGCGAGGGCAGCACGGCGATGGTCCCGGCGCGGCCCGACGCCGACTGGCACGACGCGGTCGCCGACGACGCCGAGCAGGACCGGGACGCCTTCGGGGCCGAGTGGCACCTCGCCCGCCTGGCCGTCTCGCGGCCGGACGACTGGACCATCCCCGCCCGTCGCGGCCGGGTCCTCATGGCGGCCGGCCGAAAAGATGAGGCCGGCGCCGCCTATGCGACGGCGAGCCGCCTGGCCCCATCCCCGCAGGTCATCTCCGACTGGCATCGCGCCGTCGCCGCAGACGACGAGACGGCCGGCCGGAAGGGGGAGGCCCTCTGGAACCTGGACCGGGCCGTCGCGCTGACCCCGGACGACTGGGCCCTCTATGTGCGGCGGGCCAACCTGGCCGACCCGGACCGTGCGGTTGCCGACCTCGACGAGGCCATCCGCCGTGGTGCCGAGCCGGGCCTCGTCTTGCGGGCGGCCCATCAGGCGGCCGAGTCCGGCGACTGGAAGCGGGCGGCGGCCCTGTTCGGCAGCGCGGGCCGCGGTCGGGTAATCCCGACCATGATCCGCCACCACCAGGCCCTCGCCTGCCTGAAGGACGGCGACGTCGCCGGCTATCGCGAGGCGTGCGCCGGAATCGCGGGGCAGCTCCCGCCGGTCGGTCCGAAGCTGTCCGCCGGCGAGGCGAACAACGCGGCGATGATCTTCGCCCTTGGCCCGGGTGCCACCGACGACTGGACCAAACCTCTCGCCTGGATTGAACATGCCCTGGGCCGGCTGACGGCGTCGGAGGAGGCGAACAACGCGGCGAAGGACCAGATTCAGCAGGCCCGGCACATGTTCCTGAACACCCGCGGCGCCGTGCTCTACCGGGCGGGCCGCCACGCGGAAGCGGCGAAGGCCCTGCGGGACGGCATGGGCTTCGACCCCGGCGGTGGGGTGTTCGAAGACTGGCTGTTCCTAGCCCTTGCCGAGCAAGCGCTCGGCCACGATGACGCGGCGAAGGAGGCCGCCGCCAAGGCGCGGGCAGCGAAGACGGCGGCCAAGGCCGGCCCGGTCTGGGCCGTGGCCGAGGTCGAACTGCTGGACGCGGAGCTTGACGCCGCCCTGCCGCCCCCAGGCAAGTGATCGTGCCGAAGTCTGAGCGGACAACTTGTTCGAAGGCATCGTCGTGCGTGAGGCGCCGCCCCAGGGCCGGCTTGCGTTCCTGGCGTCCGTAATACGCCGAGCATTTTCGGTAGGTAGGGCCCGCCGTCGGATCGACCGACGCTCGGAGACGTGTACTCGATGCTGCTGTGTCGTCGACCAACGCAGTATCGGAAGCATGCAATCGGCCCATCGCTATTCTGGACGCGCGTCACCCTCGAAACGTGAACGGGTACCGAAGTGTGACGGCGGTGCGACTGACCCTATGAGCCTTCGCCAGCCGGATGGCCATCGTCCAGAGTGGCTGGGGGACCCGGACGTCCGTCCGGTTTCCTCGGTTCCCTCCACGCCAGGAACCGTCGCTGTCCTTGAACCAGATCGGGCGGCAGTTGCCCAGGCCAACTCGTGCCCATCGCGATCCTCCAGGATCAAGGATCGCCACCGTAGCAGATCGACCGGAAGGATCCAGGCAGGCTTACCGGAAGGACACCTTCGATTGATCGACTTGAGGTCCCGCGAGGGACTACCCGAAGAGTCCTGACATCGGTCGGCCGACCGTGAGCGGAAAGGGCCGGGCCAGGCGATCGTGATAAACGAGGTTCGGGTCCAATCCGAGGGCCGCGGCGATCGTCGCGTTCACGTCCCACGGCCCGTAACGCTCCGACGTGGGATAAGCCGCGAACTTGTCCGAAGCGCCAAGCACGGCCCCGCGCGCGACACCCGCCCCTGCCGCCAGAAGCGAATAGACGTTCGCCCAATGCTTGCGGCCCGGGCTGGCCCCCGCGAACTTCGCCTCCAGGGCCACGCGCGGCGCCCGGCCGAATTCGCCCGTGCAAATCACGAGAGTTTGGTGCAACAGTCCTCGCTCTTCCAGGTCTTCCAGAAGGGCCGAAAAGGTCTGGTCGAAACGGGGCAGCAAGTGCCGACGCATCACGTCGAAGAGGTCGTTGTGGGTGTCCCAACCCTGGGCGTCGGCGTCGTCGGGGAGTCGGTCCTGCCCTCGCGCCGAGTGGTTCCAGATGAGCGTGATGAAAGGCACGCCGGCCTCAACTAGGCGCCTGGCCAGCAAACAGGCCAGGCCCGCGCGATGTCGCCCGTACCGCTCGAGCATTGGTTCGGGCTCGGCGGCCAGGTCGAACGCCTCACGTCCTTCGGGGTCTTCGAAGAGGTTGAAGGCCCGTTCGCCAAGGGCGGCCATTTCTCGCCAGGAACGCTCGGAGCGAACCGAATCGACCAAGGCCAGCATGTGACGTCGCGAGCGCAGGCGCTTCAGGTCGAGCCCTTCAGGCAAGCCGAAACTGGGCCAGGTCGCGGGACCGCCAGTCAGGTCCCCGACCAAGAACGGGTCGTACTCGCGACCAAGCACGCCGCTGTCTTGGCCGGGCCCTTGAATCTCCGGGACGAGGGCGGGCCCGTTGATCGTCACGGCCGTGTCCGGAGCGCTCCGCCGGTCCAACACGCGCTTCAAGGCCGCGCCCAAGGAGGGAACGTCTTCGGGCCCGGGCAACGGGTTCGATGACTTGCGGGGATGATAGCGGCCGGTGAGCGCCAAATAGGTCGCGGAACCGTGGTCGAGGTCGTCGTGGGACATCGACCTGACGATCGTGCAGCGATCGGTCAGGCGCGCCAGGCGCGGCAGGTGCTCGCAGAGACGAACACCGCCGACGGCCGTCGCGATCGACCCGAACTCGCCGCGGACCTCGAGCGGGGCGTCGGGCTTGGGGTCGAACGTTTCGAGCTGACTCGCGCCGCCGTTCAGATAAACGAGGATGACCGACTTCGCCCTGGGGACGCTCGTGGCCGCGGCCGGGCTAGGCCATCGACAAAAAAGGCCCGCGCCCGCGCTCAGCGCCAGCCAGCGACGACGGCCGATCAAGAGGTCCGTCGCTCCCGCGTTCAGTGTCGTCTTCACGGCGAGCAATGTCCGCTTATTTCTGGAGTCGATGCATGACACTCCATACGTCGTGCAGCGCGCGTTCGTAGGCCGCGCCCGCCTTTCCCTGGTGCCGGGCGACCTTCGACTTGAAGTTGTCGTAATCGGTCTCCTCGGCCAGACCGGCGAGGACGCGGCACCAAGCCGCTTTGCTCACGAAGAGGCGGTGGGAATAGTCGGCGTTCGCGGTGGCGAGGACCTCGCAAGGTCCCAGTTCCTCGGGGAAACGGGCCTTCAGGGCCTCGAGGTGTCCTTGCACGCGAGCGCGCACCATCACGCGATCGACATCGACGGGTTGGCCGCGCCCCCCGTCGCCTTGACGCGCGCAAACGGCGCTGAAGAAGCCGTGTTTGGTGAAGATCCACATGGTTCAGCCCTCGTGTGGAGGATCGCCGACTTGCTTCGTCGGGGGTTCGTCCTGGGTATCGACTTCGTCTTGAGCGACAGGTTTTTTTTCTTGGTCGCGACGGCCTTCATGGCCGCCGCCTGCCGCTTTTTCTTTTTCGCGGCGATGTTTTTGAGACGTGTCTTCTTCGCTTTTTGACCGGCAACCTTCATCCTTTTCGACCAATTGGCTACCTTCTTGAAATCACGCATTTTCCTAATGACGGCCTCCGGGATGAGACCCAAGTCAAGCATCTTATGACAGTTTGGGCAGAGAATGACCAGGTTGCGGACATCGTTGTTGGTTCGATCGCCCTCGATATGGGCCACTTCCAGAACGGGCACGACCCCGAAACCACAATGGGCGCACTCGTGCGCGTAGGTGTCAAACGCGCGCTTCCGGTAGTTCACGTGTTTGGGCCTTGTAATCGTGGAGTGCGTCGTGAGACGCACATTTCCCGCATCGTCTTTCTCCAAAGAGGTGCGTCGCGAGACGCACCCCACGTCTTCCACGGGTTCAGAGCTTGTGCCCGCAGCCGGAGCAGAACTTCGCGCCCGGTTGGAGCGGGCTGCCGCATTCCGAACAGAACTTCGCCCCGGCGACAGGGGCCGTCGGCGCGGGTGCTTGGGCGGGGGCCGTTTGTGGCGCGGGCGCGGCCATCGCCTCGCGGAGCATCCCGGGCATCATCATGCCGAAGCCGGCCCCCAGACCCGCCTCCATCGCGGGATTGCCGCCCGATGGATTGTTGGCCGCCTCGCGCATCGCCTGCGCCGCCTGGAACTTCATGAAGGCGTTCACGTCGCCCACGGCCCCCATGCCGGCCCGAGCGTCCATCATCTTCTCGACTTCCTCGGGCGGCGTGATCGCGCCGATCACCAGTTCCACCAGCTCCAGGCCGTAGCCCTTGAAGTCGTCGGCCGTGCGCGCCCGGGCGGCCGCGGCGACCTCGTCGTAGTGTTGGCCCAAATCGAGGATGCTGGTCAGGACCGTGCCCAGCACGTCGGTCAAGCGGCTGACGATCCGGTCGCGTAGGTAGTCTTCGATCCGGTCGGTCGTCACGAGGTTTTGGGTGCCGACCAGCGTGTTCAGCAGCAAGCGGGGCTCGGCGACGCGCATGGCGAACTTGCCGAAGCTCCGCAAGCGGACGATGCCGAGTTCCTTGTCGCGATACGGGATCGGCTGCTTGGTGCCCCATTTCAGGTCGACGAACGTCTGCATCGAAACGAAGCAGACGGCCGCCTGGAAGGGGGACTTCTCCCAGGGCATCGTCAAGATCTTGGTCAGAAACGGGACGTTCGCGGTCGTCAACGTGTATCGGCCCGGACCGTATTCGTCGTAGGCTTGGCCCTCGCGGAAGAAGATGGCGCGTTGCGCCTCCTGGACGAGAAGTTGGGCGCCGTATTCGATCTCGGCGGACCCGTCGGGCGGGACCCGGTGGACGATCTCGCGGCCGGACGGGTCGAAATAGTCGATGACTTTCAGACGTGCCATATTGGGAGGCCCTTGGATCGTTGGGAGATGAAAGGAAGATCAGCGCAGACCTTGGAGCAAACGCGCCCGGGCATCGAGGGTTTGCTCCAATTGGTCGAGTTCGGCGTCGAGCGTCTCCGCGAAGTGGGGGCCCGACGCGTTTTGGGCGAGCGTGTCGGCCCGTTGATAGAGTTGGAGGTCGAACGCATGGAGGGGGTCGGCCTTGGCGTCGTCTCCCGACCCCTTCCAGAACGAATCGTTCCCCGAGCCGGCGGCCCGAATCCGGTCGGCCAGGCGGTCGAGCTTCTGCCGGGCCCGTTCGAGCTTGCCGATCGCGAGGAGGTTGGCGTTGTCGGTGGCGTCTTTGATGGCGCTGTCGATACCGCTGCGCACGGCGCGGAGGCGTTCGGCGACGGCGTCGCGCAGGAGCTTGTCGGCCGCCCGGCGATCGGCCCGGCCGAGGTAGCCGCCGTAACCGGGTATCCAGGCGGCGATCTTGTCGATGATCGAGCGTTCGTGAGCGGGTTGCTGTTCCATTTCAGTAGATGTCCCTGCCGCGTGAGAGGCGGTCTTCCAGGCCGTCGGCCACTTCGGCGATGCGTCGGAGGAGGTTGGGGGGGTCGAGGGAATCGGCCAGGGTGGCGGCCACGTTGTGGATGACGACGAAGTAGTCCTCACCCAACAGGTTCTTGACGGCGAAGTGTCCTTCAACGGTCCGCGCGTTCCATTTCAGGACGGTGAGGGCGTCGCGTTCGGTGGCGGGCCCGCAGACCGAGACCAGACCGATCAAGGGCCTGCCTTCGGGGTCGGTGCCGGCCGGCCCCACGTAAACGGCTTGCTGGCGATCCAGGCGAGGCGAGACGACCATCCGCCAACCCGCCCCTGAAGGGACCGCCTCCACCCCCGTGCGTTCGATGAAGTCGTGGAGGATGGCGGTGACGTCGGGGTCCGCCGGTTCGGGGGCCTCATAAGGTCCCAGGGCGACGTGCCCCGCGTCGACATCGGCCACTACGGTCCCGAGGGGAAGGCCGCAGCCCGAACAGAAGCGCTCGGAGCGCACGTTCTCACGGGCGCACCGGGCACAGGGACGAACGGTGAACGGCATGGAGCGTCAATCCTCACGAAGACGTCACTTCCCGCCGACCTCGATCGAGTCGAGCACCTTGTCGAAAGCGCCGGCGGCCCCCTTGATCGTCTTGTCGGGACCCGTCATGCGCAGGAAATACGAGGTTTGCGACGTTTCCACGATGGCCCCGAGCAGGCGGTAATCGGGCTTGGGTGTCGGCGCTCCCTGGCCGAAGGTCGGTTCGGTGTAGGTCCCCGCGAATTCGACACGGGTGATCGACACGCCCGACTTGCTCTTGATGGTCTTCGGTTCCAGCTTGGGAACATTGCCGGTCGGGTCTTTGAACATCCCCTGCCAGCGTTCCAGATTGGCGGTCACGCCCCCCGCCCCACCTGACAAAGCGAAGACGGCGAGGAGCCCGGTGTCCTTGTCGCCCGCCGCGGACGGCACGCTCAGTTCCGCCTTGCGCATGGCCGACTTGGGGGGCGTCGACTTCCAGTCCTTGGGGGCCTGGAACTTCATGCCGCCGGCGTCCACGGTTTGCGTGTCTTGGGGGACGGCCCCCAGGGCGAACAAGGCCAGGGCGGAGAAGGCCGCCGCCCCGACGCGAATCCACGAATGCTGTCTCATGATGGCTCCCAGAGGGCTCGCGAAAAGAGGTCTGACCAACCGCCCGCGCGCTTGCTTCAAGCGATTTCGGGGGCTACGATGCGACCTTCCATCCCTTTCCCATTCCAACCTGAACGGCTTCTGAGGGCCCGAGACGTGACGACGCGACGAACCCTCGGCTGCGCCCTGGTGATCGGCTGCATGGTGGCCGGCCCCGCCCTGGCCCAGAAGAAGGCCCCGAACGGCGCCAAAGTGCTGCTCCTCAGCGGCGGCCAACGCCAGCACCACGGCTATCGCGACCAGGCATTCTACCTGGCCTCCGCCCTGGAAGATACGGGCCGTTACGAGGTCACCATCCAAGAAGACGGCGCCCTGCTGACCTCCCCCGCCCTGGCCCGATACGATGTCCTGATCGTCCTAGCCGACCGTCGCGACCCCGAATTCAAGTTCACCGAAGACCAGCAGAAGGCCCTTCTTCAGTTCGTCAAGAGCGGCAAGGGATACGTCTCCATCCACGGGGCCGACAACGCGGCGCCCGACTGGCTCCCCGAATGGCGCGTGATGCTCGGCGGCGTCTTCTCACACGACACGCAGGGCGGCAAGTACCCCGACAGCAAGGTCCAAAAAGGGACCTATAAGGTCCAAGTGCGCGACCGCTCCCACCCGATCACCCAAGGGCTCGACGACTTCGAGCTCAAGGACGAACTCTACTTCAACCTCCAGATGGAACCGGGCGTAATACCTTTGGCCGTGACCGAACACGCCGGCGGTGTCTGGCCGGTGGCCTGGGTCCGCGCTTATGGCTCCGGCCGGGTCTTCCACACGCCCCTCGGCCACCGCGATTTCGGGCCCGGTAAGGACGACCCGCTCCGTGACCCGAACCTGAACAAGCTCATCTTGCAAGGGGTCGATTGGGTGACGCGCCCAAGCCCCAAATAGAAGACACCGCCCGCCCCATCCCTTTCAGGTCGGAGGACCGTCCTTGAAGGTGCTCCTCGTTCAGCCTTCGCGCCTTCAGGCCGACGGCACCGTGTACAAGAACAAGACGCGCTGGCTCCTGGGCATGACGCTCCCCTACGTCGCGGCCCTCACTCCCCCGGGCGTGGACGTTTCCATCAAGGACGACTTGTATGAAGACGTGCCGTATTCGGAGCATTTCGACCTGGTCGGCTTGACCTGCATGTCGCACCAGGCGTCGCGCGCCTACCAGATCGCGGCTGAGTTCCGGCGACGGGGCGTGCCGGTGGTGATCGGCGGCTTTCACGCCACGCTCGCTCCCGACGAGGTCTTGCAACACGCCGACGCCGTCGTCGTGGGTGAGGCCGAGGGTTGCTGGTCCCGAGTGATCGAAGACGCGGCCTCGAAGCGTCTCAGCGCCGTCTATCGTTCGCCGGCGCTAAGCGACATGAGGGGCCTGCCCGTCCCGCGTTACGACCTGATCGACCTCCGGCGATACAAGGTCCCCAACCTCCCCGCGCAAACGACGCGCGGTTGTCCCTACGGCTGCAATTACTGCGAAGTCACGCAGGTTTACGGCGCCCGCTTTCGGAACCGGCCCGTGGATGAGGTCATTGAGGAAGTGAAGGCCCTTCTCGCCCTTCGCGGCCGTGCCTTCCGGTTCGTTTACTTCGTGGACGACATTTTCAACGCCCATCGCAAGCACGCGTTCGCCGTCATGGAGGGCCTGCTCCCCCTCAAGATGCACTGGACCTGCCTCTGCACGGCCAACGTGGGGGACGACCCCGAAATGCTCGCCCTCATGCGACGATCGGGATGTCTGCATATCAACATCGGCATGGAGTCGGTGGGACCGGAGAGTCTGAAGTTCGTCAACAAGAGGCAGAACCACGTCGACAAGTACGCTGGGCAGTTCGCCAACATCCGGCGCCACGGGATCGAGTTCTCGCTGAACGTCATCTTTGGCCTGGACGGCGACACCACCGGCACGTTCGACGCGACCGTGGACCGCCTGATCGCTTACAAAGCACCGTTATCTTTCATGTTCATCCTTTCGCCACGAGTTGGCCTAAAGGTCCGTGACGAGTTGATGAGCCAAGGGCGGGTGGACCATAGCGACTGGGACCGCTATCAGAGCACCGACGTCGTCTTCGAGCCCAAGAACATGACGCGAGAGGAGCTGAGCGAGGGCTTCTGGCGGGCCCAACGGCGTTTCTATTCGTTGGGGTCGATGGTCCGCCGCCTTTGGCCGCCCAATCGCCACACGCTGCAATCGCTGGGCCCAAACCTCGTTTTTCGTAATGCCGTCGGGCGCGGCGTGCATCCCCTGAGCTTCTACTGATCGCGGCCGAGGGGCGGCCCCACGACCGCCTTGATCAGCGTGTTCGCGAGTCGGCGACCGACTCATCGGGACCGCGCGCGAAGTCGACCCAGCCGCGTTGCAATTCGGCGAACCCGTCGATGCCATAGGTTCGCTTCAACGCTTCTTCCAGGCCGTTCTTTTCGGCCCCTTTGAGGAATTCGATGAACTTCGCGGGGGAACCAATCGACACGAGGTACTGCGTCAGGGAGACACTCTGCGCGTAATAAAGGCCCCAGAAGCGACCGTCGGGGTAGTCCATGCTCATCAACTGCTGGACTTGGAAGATCCGACCCGAAGCGAGGGGCGCTTCCAGGTCGGCGGCGCGGGCGAGTTGCTCGGCCTTTGGTTCCGAGAGCACGGCCATCCCCTCGTCGGCCCAGCGCGGCACCGGCTTCTTCGGGAAGAGGTCCGCCAAGACGACGTGCGTCACCTCATGAGGTAGGACCGCCGAGGTCAAGTTGGGATGGTCGGCCCGCAGGTTGAGACGTCGCCCGCTGATCTTGCCGCCGCTCGTCGTCATCGTGGAGAAACCGGGCGAGTCCTCGGGCTGGTTGTGCTCGCGAGCGAACTGCTTGGGATCGTTGTACAAATAAATATCACATCGGGGCGTCCATTCTTCATGCGGGGCCGAGCCGGTCCAGCGGCGCGTCTGCTCGGTCCGCGTGGTCTCGGCGATTCGGGCCACCTTCTCCGCGAGCGCCGGGTCTTCGTGCATGATCCGGAAGTTGGGCGTGAGCTTGATCTGCGCGAGTGGGCCGGTCGCGCTCGTGATCGGGACCGCGCGGAAGCCGTCCTTGGGGTCGGCCGGTTTGGTCGGCCCTCGGTCGGTGACCGTCTGCGCCCGGCGTGTGTTTGCGTCGGCCGTTTTCGCCGGCGTGGCGGCGATCGCCTTGGCGGTCGAGCCGGAGCGTTCGCGGATTAGGTCGCGGAGATACTCTCCCACCCAGAGCTTGGGGCTGAGCTTCTGGATCGAGGCCACTTCTTCCCGGATCGCGGGCCACTCCTCAGCACCTGGGCGGGCGTTGATCCGGGCCACCAGGACGTGGCACCGGCAATAGGCCCAGTGGTCGACTCGGGTGGGGGGAAGGGCCTGCCGGGCCGCCAGGCTCGCGTAACGGCCGCCCGCTTCGGCATAGCGTTTCGCGCGGAAGTCGGCGTCCGCCGCCTTGAGGTCGTCGTTGGGATCGGTTTGGGTCTTCGCCGATACGGGCGGCGCCGGAGGCGAGAGCGGTGCCGGTACGGGTGCCGGCGGGGGCAAGGGGTCGGCATCTTCGCGATCAGGCGGATCGTCGCGAGGTAGCGCTCGACCGGGTCGTTGATCTGGTTCGAGTCCGGGTAGAAGGTCGAAAGGGCGCCGGTCGAGGCGAGCAGCATGCCCATCGGGTGGGCGTCGTAACGGAAGCCGGCCAGGAACTTCTTGATGTCCTCGTGGACGAAGGTGTGGTGGGTGACGTCATGCACCCAGGCTTCAAGCTGGGGCCGGGTCGGGAGTTCGCCGAAAACCAGCAGGTAGGCCACTTCGAGGAAGGTCGAATGCTCACAAAGCTGGTCGATCGGGATACCGCGGTGCTCGAGGATTCCGGCATCACCGTCGATGTAGGTGATCGAGGAGCGGCAGGAGGCCGTATTGGTGAAGGCCGGATCGAAGGCCATCATCCCGAAGTCGTCTTCGTGGACCTTGATCTGGCGCAGATCCAGCGCCTTGATCGTGTCATCCTCGATCGGAAGCTCGTAGGTGCGACCGGTCCGGTTGTCGGTGACCGAGAGGGTGTCGTTTCCGGCGGCTACTCCGCCCCCATCGCCCTCGGCGGGCGCTTCGGTCTGCTGTTCGGTCGACATGCTTCTCCTCGGATCCTGTTCTCTGATCTTTCTC
>CALLYK010000347.1 GCA_937858365.1 uncultured Isosphaeraceae bacterium
AAACCGCCGCCGAGCGCCGTCCAGTGCTCGCCGCCGTCGCGCGAGCGGTACACACCGCCGCCCGGGCCGTTCGACGGCGGGTAGATGTTCCACGGCGCCCGGCGCGTGTTCCACAGCGAAGCCACCAGCACGTCGGGGTTGCCCGGCTCGAAGCGGAGATCGATGGCGCCGGTGTCGGCGTCCTTGAACAGCACCTTGCTCCAGGTGACGCCGCCGTCGGTCGAACGGAACACGCCGCGCTCGGCGTTCGCGCCGTAGGCCCGGCCGATTTCCTGGCTCTCGTCGTAGCCGTAAACGTAGTTGTATCCCTTCTCCTTAACGCGGGTCTTGATGGCGTTGAGGTCGTCCTGGGCCTTCTGTCCTGGGGCGGCCGTGACGCACACGCCGACCACCTTGACGCTCTTGCCCTTGAACTGGTTGGTGAAGTCGATGATGCGATCTTCGTAGGCGGTGACGACCGGGCAGTGGTTGGCGAGGAAGACGAGGACGACCACATCTTCCTGGATCGCGTCGAGGTCGATGGTCGAGCTCTTGTCGCCCATGACCGCGGGGATGCCCGCGAACTTCGGGGCCTTCTGACCGATGCTCACGACCTTGTTGAACTCGCCGGCGAAGGCGGGGCCGGCGATGAAGGCCAGGCCGGCCAGGGTGAGGGCCAACTTGCGCATGGCTGCGGAACTCCTGGTGGGTGGGGACTTCTGGGGGTCAAGCGAGACCTGGGCGACGCCAAGATCCCGGTTCACTCGATCCGCGAGAGGCCCCGGGCCATCCCCCGAAAACCGTCGCGGGTTCGTGTCATGTCGCACGGAGTGATTTCGGCTGCGCTGGCCCGGCAAGCGAGGTCCGGGCTTCACATTGTATCCATTCCGTCTAGGGGAGCGTCCTTTATCGCTCGTCCGTCCGGTGTTTTCCAACGGGAAGGTCATTCCGTCGCAAAAAGAGCCTAGCGGTGCCCGTGGGTCGGGTCAACAGGCTTGTCCCAAGAGCTTCGGTTTGGACGAGGTTGGCGTAGGCGCTCTGGTCCGTTTCTGCAAAATGACGTGGGTCCAAGGCAAGGAGGCCCAACTCATGACGAGCTTCAGGCCCGATCGCCCACACAGGGCCGACATCGGCACGAGACCAACCCGCCGCAACGAAGACGCCGACCGGGCCCCCGCATTTCTCTCCGTGATCGTCCCCGCCAAGGACGAAGCCACCGGTCTGCCGCGCCTCGTGGCCGAAATCGCCGACGCCTTGCGACCCCTCATCGTCCGAGGCGACGAAGGCCCGAACCGACTCGACGCCTTCGAGATCGTCATCGTCGATGATGGCTCGACCGATGACTCGCCGCAAGTCCTCGACTCGCTGCGACTCGAATACCCCGAGCTCCGGACCATTCGACTCGCCCACAATGTCGGACAATCGACGGCGACCGTCGCCGGGTTCCAGCAAGCCCGAGGCAATTGGGTCGCCAACCTCGACGCCGACCTGCAAAACGACCCGAGCGACCTGGCCCGACTCTGGGACGCCCTGCCGGGTCATGACGCGGCCTTGGGCTGGCGGATGAAACGCCGCGACGTTTGGTCCAAGAGGGTCATCAGCAAGGTCGCCAATCGCGTCCGCAACGTCGTCTTGGCCCAATCAATCCGCGACACCGGCTGTTCCGTCCGCATCTACCCGCGATCGATCGCGCTACGGCTCCCCGTCTTCCACGGCTTTCACCGGTTTATCGGCCCACTCTTGATCCGCGAAGGTTGCCGAATCGTCCAACTCCCCGTGAACCATCGGCCCCGGCAACACGGCCGCTCTCATTACAACATCTGGAATCGATCGCTGAAAGTCTTCATGGACCTCTTCGGGGTCGCCTGGCTCATGCGCCGGCCAGTTCGCTTCGAACTACACGACGAGGGGAGCATGCTCATGCATCAAGCACCACACGCATTTCAAAGCGCTCGAAAGGTCTCCTGAATGACTGTCGACCAAGAGAAGGTCTGGGCCACGGTGGGTCTCCTGGGACAAGGGGTCTTCACGGCACGTTTTGTCGTCCAATGGCTAAGCTCGGAACGCAAGCGAGACACGGTGGTCCCGGAGGCGTTCTGGTGGCTGAGCCTAGGCGGCGGCCTGGTCACGCTGACCTACGCAATCCACCTGCAAAGCCTAGCCTTCATGCTGGGACAGAGCATGGGACTCTTCGTTTACGTGCGCAACCTCATGCTCATCTCGAAGCGCAAGAAGCGCGAGGCCAAACAGATGCGCCGATCGGCACTCGCGACCAGGAACACGCGCGTGGACGCCGCGACCTCATAGTCCACGGATGGGACGACACCCATGACTTCGACCTTCGCACCGGACGCCGCTATTGATTGCATTTACACGCGACTGATCAGCGAAAACGATTTCAGCATCGAAACTTACGGCGAACCGGAAGTCGAGCGGGACGGACTACTCGACAGCGTCCGCGCGAACGGCATCCTCGTTCCCCTCGTGGTGACGGCGAGAGCAACTGGATGGGAGGTCCTCTCGGGACATCGCCGCCTGGCGTGTGCTCGCCGCTTGGGGCTTGTCGAGGTCCCTTGCCAGGTTCGCGATGTGCCCTCCAACGCCGCTCGACGGCTCGCCGTGCTGGAGTACAACCGACAACGCCGTAAGACGTTCCGTCAGATGATGCGTGAGGCCGACGCTCTGGAGGGGCTTCTCGCGGACAGAGCGAAAAGGCGGCAACGGGCCGCCTTGAACCAGTTTCGAGACGAGGCCGTGCGTCGAGAACCCGACGAACGGCCGGGGCGGACCGACGCAAGCATCGCCCGGATGGTGGGACTTGGGGGCAAGGACCAATACCGCCAGGCCAGGGCCGTCTGGAAGGCGGCGCAATCGGGCGATGCCCGCGCCCTCGCTGCCGTCGCGCAACTCGACGACGGGACCAAGACCATCCATGCCGCCCACAAGGACCTGCGCCGGCGCGATCGGTTCACGGCCGGTTTCCACCCAACCCCCTACGACGTCTGGGCCTTTCGTCACGATCGGGCCTTCGGCGTGCCCCACCCGGGCTCGATCCCACCGGCGATCATCGCCCACACGCTCCATTACTACACCCAGGAGGGGGACCTCGTGGTGGACCCGATGGCCGGTGGCGGCACCACAATCGACGTCTGCGAGGCGATGGGACGCCGATGTTTGGCGTATGATATCGCCCCTGTACGCTCGGACGTGCGTCCACACGACGTCAACAAGGGACTGCCCCTTGAGGCCCACGGTTGCGACCTCATCTTCGCCGACCCTCCGTATCACACCATGTTGGCCGGCAAGTGGGACGCGCCGGGTGTCGCCGGGTCCTCCTTTTACGCTTGGAGGGAATTCCTCAGAAGTTTCGCCCTGATTGTTTACGCGGCCTTACGCCCCGGAGGTCATGTGGCCCTGCTCCTGGCCAACCAGACCGAACGCGACTTGCCTCCGGGCTCCGCCTACCTGGATCACGCTTTCTTAGGCTACGCGGCCCTACTGGAAGCGGGCTTTGTGCCTCAGCGTCGGATCAGTTGCCCCATGCAGGGGGCCTATCTCCCTCAACATGTTCGTCGAGCGCGCGCGGAGGGGCGCATGTTGGGACAGGTCCGCGACCTGCTCGTGATGAGAAAGCCTGAGACGACGTGAAGACCTTTATTCGTCGAGGTCGGCCCCGCCCGCCAACTCGTACACTTTCCCGCGGACGAACGGGTTGGAAAGGGTCGGATTGTGGCGGACGATCGGCGCAGGGAGGGCCGCCACGGCCGTCGCGACGAGTCGATCGAGTTCCTCGGGACTGAGGTTATCGAGAAAGACGGCGATCGCGGCGTCTTCCGCGGCTTGGGCCGCTTCTTGACGGATTCGGGCCTTACGCTCGGCCGCTTGCCGCTGAATCGACTCGAACTCGCGATGGCGGAGTTTTAAGCGATTGGCGACTTCGGGTAGAAGTTCATAGCCGTCCTCGATCCCAGCGCGGATGTAGCCGGGGGCATTTTGGAGTTTGCCCTGACTCCGCAAATAGAAGGCGTTGAGGAGGACCTTGGCTACCGCCTCGGGGTCTTTTTGGCGCGCGAGCTTCTCCGCGAGTTGGGGGGCGAGCCCTTGGTCCGTGAGAAGCTCCTGAAGGTCCACGGCGATGAGCAATCGCCCCTCGGCCGAGAGTCGAAATGGTGTCCCAGGAAGAGGAATACTCGCCGTGTCTGGTCTCGTTAAGTGGCTTTCTTGTTCGGGCCCACCCTTCCGGCCGGCCGGGCCGACATCCTGGGCCAGAGCATCGAAAGTTTTTAGGACGGAAAAAGGGCCTTCTTCCAAAGAATTTGGTACAGTTTTGGCCCCTTCATCTCCAATTTCTAGAACAGAGCCCGGTGGTTTCTGGGACGCTTTGCGGCCTTTGGGGCGTTCCGGGGCCTGTCGGATGATCTGGTAAGCCGTGGACTTGCCCTTGGCCTTGCTCGCCACCAAGAGCCCCGCCTTGGTCAGTTCATCAATCGCATCCAAGACCGTTTGACGGCTCAGTCCCGCTTGCCTGGCAATTGTGCGAATACTAGGAAAGGCCCAACCGGTGCCGAAGTTCGAGTAGAGACCGATCGTCAGATAGACCTTGACCGCCGAACCGCCGAGGTCTTTGAACGCCTCGGAGCGAATCAAATCATGTTCAACTCGGAAAAAGAAAGCGTCCATGGCCGACGATCAGGTCCCCGAACGGTCGCGATGGGGGGCGGGATTGACACATGAGGCGCATCGGCTAGGCCGCCGTGCTCGGCGGGTCGGCCACGTAGTAGGTCCGGACCCTGCCGCGTTGGCGAGTGGTCGAAACGACCAGGCCCAAACTTTCCAAACGGTCCATGCTCTCCAGGATCGTTGGGCAGGACAGCTTCGTCCGCTCCATCAACTGACGGAGACTCAGGGTCACGCTCCGGTCAGGTTCCCCATTGCACGCCTGAAGGACCACCAAGTAGACCTTGATCGTATCTCCCTTGATCCGGGCCAGATAACCCCGATCAAAGAGGACGCTCCGCAGCCAATCGGCAGCGACCTGCTCCGCGGACGCTCTCATGGGATGACCTCTCAGGGCGTCACGATCGTGAATACGACTTCCTCACAGTTTGCCGTCCGGGCGCGATCCTCACGACCTCTCCTTGTCATCTTATTATCGGTCCAGCCCGATCCGGGCCACAAGCACCGGCTTGGTTTTCTTGGCAAGACAGTCTGATTGTGTGGATCGTGTCGATTTTGGCGATCAGGCTATCGCTTCGTTGACGACAATCAGGTAAGAAAGGGTCTTCGGGTAATCTCGGGGCCCGAGTCCTATTTCGACAAAATCAAGGTATCAACATGAAGCAGTACATGGCGGCGCTGGTCTTGACGTTGGTCATGAGCGCCTCGTCGGCCCTTGCTCAGTATCCGAACGCGCCGTTCGCGGCGAACCCGGTCGTGGTCTCGTCGGGGTCGGGGACCTGGAGCAACTGGTCGGCCGTCCCGCCCTACAATCCGCAATTCGGCCATTACAGTTACTATGTGACCGCGCCCAACATCGCGCGGGGCTATGTCGCCTACGGTCCCAGCGACACCTTCCCGTTCTATGGGCAGCCCTACGGTCGGGCCTACGACGCGTGGACCTGGGACTATATGGGGAGTGGCATGGCCAACCGGCCTCGTTACTTCTATCCGCCTGTCCGGTGATCGCGGATCGCTTTCGGTTCGAGGATCGCGTCGACGATTTCCGACCACGCCTCAAACGGCTGATAAGGTTCACCGAGCTCTTCAAGGGCCTCTGCCAGGGCGCTCGAACGTCGGGCGAATCGCCAGGTCCCTGTGACGAGAAGGGCCGCCTCCAGGTCGGGCGGCCCGTCCCCGGCGAACGCGACCCACTTTCCCACGTTCTTGATGGCGCGGACCACGGCCGCCTTGTCGATCCCGTATTCGCGTGAGAAATAGGGGGAACCGTCGGGTAGGTCCATGACGAGATGTCCCGATGGGTCGATGCGGCCGGGGTTCGCGTGGACCTCAAGGTCAACGTTCGCACGCTTGAGCACGCGATCGATGTACCAACGGCAGCCGGCCGAGACGACCACGACGTCCCAGCCGCCTGCGCGCAGCCTGCTGAGCAATCCCGGCAGGTTCGGTTCCAGGTCGACATCGTCCAGAAGGCGATCGAGCTCGGCCTCTCCTCCCCTCGCCGCGGCGAAATAGCCGCGAAGGGCCTCGAAATGCGTTGTCCGACCAGCTCGGTATTCGGACCAGTAATCGGGTGTCGCGGCGGGAAGGAGCCGCTCCGCGATCAACTGATAGACGTCATGCCGGGTCAGCGTACCGTCGAAATCGCTCACGATCACGGCCGACGAAGAATGGTCTGGGATCATTGCGATATCGTCCGCGGACAAACAGTCCGTGGTCAATGGGTCTCGTCCGGACCATCCCTGTCAGGGTCGGTTTTGGTGGGGAGCCCCAAAGCAATCGCGACGGCCTTATGGGTCATGCTCTCGGACGGGTCCTGTCCCCTCGTGGGCCATCCGGCTTGTTTTGGGTCGTTTTCGGCCACACCGGCGCGATCCACGAAGCCGAGGACCTGGCGGTCGAAGGCCATGTTAGCGATTTCGAACCAGGTCATCTGACCGTCACAGCCGATTCGTGGTTCAAAGACGTGAATTTCCGCATATCGGGGAAGCGTGATTGTTCGATGTTCCAACGGCAGGGCTGAAATTGACCGCGAGAGCCGCTGAAGGCGTGGGTCGTCCGCGTAAACGTCCTCGGGCGGTCGAGCTGTCGCCAACGCGGGAAGGCCGCCTAATTCCGCGACGCTTTTGACGACGGCCGCGACCCCCTGCCCCGTCAGTTTGGCGGATATCCCCGAGGCGAGGACGTTCTGGGCGGTTGCACTGTCTTTAAGGTAGAAGGGGCCAAGGCCGGTGAACTGCCAACCGTTGACGAGGTTCATCGCGGCCCGGACCTCCCCCACACCCCCGCGGACCTTCAAGCCGAACTTCTGGGAAAGGTCGGGGACGAAGATGACCTGGTAAGTGAAGAAGGTGTCGGGTGCCACGCCGTCATCGGGCAAATCGCGCGGCGAGACCGGTGCGCCTCCATGCGAATGAAGGCGCGGCAGCGCCTTGACCGGGGCAACCAAGACACCTGGGGCTGGAATCAGCTCACTTTTTTTCTCGGGACCAGCACCCGCGCCGGATTCGAGGAAGGAAGTACGCGCGTTCAAGTCGGCGAACTTGGATTGATCGTCGAAGGTCGCGGGGACGTTTACGGGGTCGGTCAGGCCTACCTTGGCCTCTTCAATGTTGCGGAAGTTCTTGGAGACGATGAGCAGCGGTTTGGGTAAATAGAAGGGGATGCCTGTTTTTCGGCCGAAGGTGGCCGGGTCGAGGGAAACGGCCGTGATCTTGGGATGAGCACAGCCGGTAATGACCAACATGAGCGCGGACGCGACCATCGTCCGCTCAAGGCGGTGAGGGTAAGACATGGAAGGCCCCTTCGCGAAGGCGCCTGGACCGCCGTGCCTGGACCGACCAGACCCCATCGTCTGGTGCGTGTCGTTTCGCGGTCACGCTTCATGGCGCTCGATTGTCTCGGGGATCATCGACTTGCCGGTCATGACGACTTGAGGAACTGCGCCTGATGGGCCCAACGCCGAGCGCCGAGGCCGTCTGACTGGGTTTGACCGGCGCCCTGAGCGATGTCACAATGCCGCCTCGACGAGACGGCGCGGGGAACTGAGGACGGCGTGTATGCGATCTGGGACCTCGGCGCGACGAACTTGGATCACCCGAGCGATCGCGGTGTTCGGCTGGCTCTTGAGTGCACCCTCCCTTGTATCCGCCGCCGACCGGCCCAACGTCTTGCTCATCGTCGCTGACGACCTTGGCTACGGAGACCTCGGCTGCTACGGGCAAAAGACGATACCAACGCCCCATCTCGACCGCCTGGCCCGCGAAGGGACGCGCTTCACGCAGGTTTACGCGGGCAGTACCGTTTGCGCACCGTCGCGCTGTGCCTTAATGACGGGAAAGCACACGGGCCACTGCCGGGTCCGGGGCAACGCCCTCGTGCCGCTCCTGCCGGAAGACGTCACGGTCCCTCAACTCCTCAAGTCGGCCGGTTACACCACGGGCCTGATCGGCAAGTGGGGCCTGGGCGAACCGGAGACGACCGGCTTGCCGACCAAGCAAGGTTTCGACGTCTTCTTCGGCTATCTCAATCAACATCATGCTCATAATTATTGGCCGGAGTATCTCTGGAAGAACGAGACGAAAACGACCCTTGAAGGCAATATCGTCGGCGCCGACGACAACGTGTCCATCCGACGTTCTCAATACTCGCCCGATTTGTTCTTGGACGAGGCCCTCGCGTTTTTGGAGACGACAAGGGACCGGCCCTTTTTTCTTGAGTTCGCGACGATCCTGCCCCATGCCAACAACGAGCGCGGTCGGGTCGAAGGGAATGGGATGGAGGTCCCCGACCTGGGCGCCTTCGCCGAGAAGGACTGGCCCGCGCCTCAGAAGGGGCACGCGGCGATGATTGCGCGGCTCGACGCCCATGTCGGCCGCTTGCTCGCCAAGTTGGCTGAACTTGGACTTGATGAGAAGACGCTGGTCCTCTTCACATCGGACAACGGACCGCACAAGGAAGGGGGAGCTGAGCCCTCCTTCTTCCAGAGCTCAGGCGGGCTTCGCGGGTCCAAGAGGGCCCTTCACGAAGGAGGCATTCGTGTTCCCATGCTTGTACGCTGGCCGAAACATGTGCCGGCCGGTATGACCAGTGATCAAATCTGGGCCTTCTGGGACCTGCTCCCAACGCTGGCGGACCTCGTGGGGGCCCAGGCGCCGGGTGGCCTCGACGGCGTCTCCGTGTTGCCCGCCTTGCTTGGGGACGAGGTGAAGGAGCGTCCGCCGCTTTACTGGGAGTTCCATGAAGGGGGCTTCAAGCAAGCCGTTCGCATGGGCGACTGGAAGGCGGTGCGCCTCAAGTTGGGAGGGCCGATCGAGCTCTACGACTTGAAAACCGACCGGGCGGAGGCGAAAAACGTCGCGGTCGACCATGCCGACGTCGTCGCGCGATTCGAGACCTACTTCCGCGCCGCGCGGGTCGATTCGCCCGACTTCCCCGTGCGGCCAGGTCCATGACGACCGCTCACAATTAGGGACTTTGTGCATCAAGAAGTTCATTCGCGAAAGGAGTGCGAGATGCGAAAATCCATTTGGGTCATCGCGGGGACGTTGGCTGCGGCATTCGTGGGAGGGATCGCCGGGGGTCAAGTGCCCAACTTGAACAACCGGACGAAGGTGGGGGGCGTGGAACGGCCGATCGTGGAGGGGCCGATCGTCTCGCTCGTCTATGTCGGGGCCAATGGTCAGTTCATCGGCGCCCCGGTGGACCTCAACGCGGCGCTCGGCGTGAACCCGAACGATGACGCAGCCGATCGCTACGGCCGGCTCTTTCGAGACTACCTGGTCGTTTCCAACCCGCGTCAGCGCGATGCCGGTGTGCGAGTGGTCCCTTCGAACCGGATTGTGCAGCTCACGTTCGCGGACGAGTGAGGCCCCGATCAATCGCCGTCGAGCTTCCGCCTGAGTTTCTTGGTCTCGGATCGCTTTCCTTTGGATTCCAAGCGGCGCTCGCGCGACGCCTTCGTCGGCTTCGTGGGTCGTCGCGTTTTGGGCGGGACGGATGCGGCGAGGACCAAGCGGCGGACCTTTTCCAGACAATCATCGACATTTCGCCCCTGATCGCGCGTCAGTTGCGACGTGACGATCAACTCCCCCTCGGTGGTCAGCTTCGAGGCGACGGCGCGCAACAAGCGGTCCTTCACGGCGGGAGGCAGGCTGGGGCTGTTCCCTGGGTGCCAACGGAGGATGACCTTGGAGGCCACCTTGTTCACGTTCTGCCCGCCTGGCCCGCTTGCGCGCGCGTAGTCGAACGAGAATTCCTCGTCGGGGATTGCGATCCGTTCGTTGATGAGGAGCATGGCTTCCTTAGCCCGGACCTGTCGCGAGCGACTCGAGATGGGCCAGGACCTCGCGGGCCTTTTCGCCGCCGATTTTGGCGTGGGCGAGCAGTGGGATGCCGTGCGGTCCTTTCGCCTGGGCCAAGTTGGGATGGGCCGCGAGAAGGCCCTTCACGACGTCGAGGTGGCCCAGCATTGCGGCGGCGAAAAGGTCGATCCGGGCCCCCTTGTCAATGAGGTATTCGGCGATGTCGCGCCGACCCATGTGCGAGGCCCCGCCGAGGGCCGATTCAAAGTCGCCCGCTCCCCAGTCCACGGTCGCGTTGAGGAGAGCAGGTTCCTTGTCAAGAAGGCGCTGGACCATCTCCAGGTCGGAATGGGCGAAGATGACGAAGTCGCGAACCAACGTGGTGCCGAGGAACGGTTTGGTGTACTTCGGTTGGAACTTCGGGGCGGGGTAGTCGCGTTCATCGTCGGGCCGAGCGAAGATGGGAGCGGCGGTCGCGGCCCCGAACGCCAGGGCGCCGGAGAATTGTCTTCGGGAGAGGATGGTTGCGGACATCGCGCGCCTTTCGAGGTAGATCAAGTGGCCGGTGGTCGCCGCGATGGGCGGGCAGTCTTTTTGCTCGCGAGGGGAGTGGGCAATGCCGGTGTTCGGGTCGTCGTCGCCGGCTTCGACGTGGAAGACGCTTTCGGGGTCGCCTTGTTCCTCGGTTTCGTCTCGAAGATGTGGTCCATGACGTCATCAAGGGTGTCCACCGCCCGGAAGAGAAGGTCGGCCTTCACTTCGGTGGGCAGTTCTGCGAGGTCTTTTTCACTGTGACGAGGCAGTAGCACTTCCTTGAGTCCGGCCCGGCGCGCGGCGAGGACCTTCTCGCGAACGCCGCCGACAGGTAAGACTCGCCCCGTGAGGGTCACTTCCCCCGTCATGGCCACACCGCGCCGGATCGGCTCGTGACGAAAGAGGCTGACGAGGGCCGCGGCGATCGCGACGCCGGCGGACGGGCCGTCTTTGGGCACGGCCCCACCAGGGACGTGGACGTGAACGTCGAGCTTGGAGATTTTGGAGGAATCGAGTTTCAGAGGGGCCGCGTGACTCTTCAAGTAGCTCATGGCGGCCTGGGCGCTCTCACGCATCGATTCGCCGAGAAGGCCGGTCAGGGTGAGGCCCCCCTTGCCGGGCATGGACGTCGCCTCGATGAAGAGGATCTCGCCGCCGGTCGGGGTCCAAGCCAAGCCGGTGGAAACGCCTGGGACCCCGGTGCGGTCGGCGACCTCGCGGAAGAAGCGCGACGGTCCAAGCAGATCGCTGACGAGTTCAGGGGTCACCTTGACCAACTGCCGTTGGCCTTCGGCGTGGCGCCGGGCGATCTTCCGGCAAATCGCGGCCGTCTCCCGTTCGAGGTTGCGCAGGCCGGCCTCTCGGGTGTAGTCGGCGATGACCTTTTTCAAAGAGTCGTCACCGAAGAGTACGTCGCGCGTGCTCAAGCCGTGGGCTTCGAGTTGTTTCGGCACCAGGAAGCGCTGGGCGATGAGGACCTTTTCCTCCTCGCTGTAGCCGGGAAGCTGCAAGATTTCCATGCGGTCGAGCAAGGCGGGCGGGATTGCCTCGACGTTGTTGGCCGTGGCGATGAAGATCACTTTGGAGAGGTCAAAGGCGACGTCGAGGTAGTGATCGCGGAAGGTCGCGTTCTGTTCCGGGTCAAGGACTTCGAGGAGTGCGGCGGCCGGGTCGCCTCGAAAGTCGGCGCCCAGTTTGTCCACCTCGTCAAGCATGAACACGGGATTGTTCATGCCCGCTTTGCGTAAGCCCTGGATGATCCGGCCAGGCATGGAAGCGACGTAGGTGCGTCGATGGCCCCGAATTTCAGCCTCGTCGTGGATGCCGCCGAGGCTCATCCGGACGAACTTGCGGCCGAGGGCCCGTGCGATGCTCTTGCCCAAACTCGTCTTGCCCGTGCCGGGCGGGCCCGCCAGGCAGAGGATGGGGCCCTTCATGTCCTTCTTCAGCTTGCGCACGGCCAGGTATTCGAGGATACGTTCCTTGATCTTCTCAAGATCGTAGTGGTCGGCGTCCAGGACCTTGCGGGCCCGTTTCAGGTCGAGCCGGTCGCGACTCGCCTTGGCCCAGGGGAGCGTCGCCAGCCAGTCGAGATAGGTCCGTATGATCGAATACTCGGCGGAACTGGGGTGCATCCCCCCCAGGCGTTCGAGTTCGCGACGACCTTCGGTCATGGCTTCAGCCGGCAGCTTCGCCTGTTTGAGCTTGCTTTCGATCTGGGCCACCTCGGGGTTCTGGTCGGCCTCCTCCCCCAACTCCTCCTGAATGACCCGGATCTGCTGCCGCAGGAAATGCTCACGTTGGGCCTTGCTGAGCTCGTTGCCGACCTGGTCGCGGATCTTGGTCGAGAGTTCTAGGATGGCGAGTTGTCTCGCGAGAAAGACCCCGAGCTTCTCCAGGCGCGCCCGGACATGGACCTCGGCCAGAAGTTCCTGGCGCTCCTCGGTCATAAGGGGCAAGGCCGAGCCCAGCAGGTCGGCCAAGCGACCCGGCTCGGGCGTGTTCATGGCGGCGACCTGGAGTTCTTCCGGGACCTGGCCGCTCTGGTCGATCATCCTCTGGAAGAGTTGATTGACGTGATAGACCTGGGCCTCGAGCTCCACGCCGCTCTCGATCACTTCTTCGAGTGGCTCGACAAGGGCGACTGGATAGGGCTCGTGCTGGACCATGCTCACGAGCCGAGCGCGTTGCAGGCCCTGACAAACGACCCGGGTGGAACCGTCTGGAAACCGGAGCATCTTCAGGATCGTCCCCACGCAGAGCGTGGGGAAGAGGTCCACAGGCCCCGGGTCCTCCTGTTCGGGATGGACCTGGGTCACGAGGCCGATCGTCTTGTCCTTCAACATCGCCTCATCAATGAGGCGGATGCCGCTGGGACGGTTCACGATCAAGGGCAAGACTGTTTGCGGAAAGACGACTTCGTGACGCAAGGGCAAGAGCGGCAGGCGAAGGGGACCAGCCGACGAGGGCTTCCCGTCCGACTTTCCAATCGGCACGAGCTCTCCCCCGCGTCGCTTCCTCTCCTGGGCCTTCCCGCGACCGGTCCCGGCCCTTGACCGCTTGCTCTGACTCGTCTTCATCGGGTATCAGCGACGCCTCATATCAGGAAACGACCCGCCACCCTCTCCAGACCAGCGCGGTCGGCCTGTGTGTAGGATTGTCGGCCATGCTCGGCCGGAAAGAAAGGCCCCACCGAAAGAGGGGCCTCAGCGTCGCCACCAATCGTCGGCGTCCTCGCCGAAGCTGGGCGAACGCAAGTGCCGCATGGCCTGGAGCATCTGGAAATTCTGAAGGCCCAACATGCCGAACAACAAGGCCGTGAACAAGAGACCATTTCCGCGTGAGAGACAAAAGACCACCATCGCGCCCGCCGTGACGAGTGAGACGACATGGAGCTGAAACGCCCCACGCCGACGATCGCGCCAGGTCAAGATCACCCCCGTCGCTTGGCCGCCGTCCAGGGGGAAGACTGGTAGGAGGTTAAGCAAGCTCCAGAGGAGGTTCACTTCGATCAAGTCGTTGAAGACGAACAAGAGGGCCTCGTTCCGCGAGCGAACCAGCCTCAAGGCCCCTGGGTCCCCCCCGGGCACGCTCAGGTAGAACTTCAGCAAGTCGACGATGTCGCCGACCTTCGTGCCAAAAGCGGCCATTAAGACGAGTAAGGTGATCAACAGGAGCAGCAGACCCGCCCCCGGCCCCGCCAAGACGATCCCCAACCGGCGCCCCGGCCGTCGCTCCTCGGCGGAGCCGATCGCCAGGCCGCCGAAGTAGTAAAGCACGACCCGGGGCGACTGACCGGTCGCGCGAAAGGCGAGCGCATGGCCGAATTCGTGGACCAGGATCGAGACGAACCCGACCGCCGTGAAAATGAGGACCGGCCTCACGTCGGCGTTTCCCACCCCCACGTTCAAGAGGCCGCCGAGCAAGGCCATCACCAGCCAGAAAGACGGGTGGACACGCACCGGGATGCCCAAGAGCTGGAAACGCAGGTCGTACGCGGTCGGTTCGGGCGCTTGCAGCATCGAAGACACCTCGGGATGAGACCCAGGACCTCCAGAGCAAGGTAGGGCCGGAAGTCCGCCGGGACAAGGCCCCGCCCCTTGATTCCGCGTCGGACCCCCTCGCCCTGAAGGCCCCTTTCGGCTATGATTCGGAATTCCCGCCCTCCCGTTGGATCGGCGGGCCAACTCACCCAACGTCCGTGCCGATTCCCCCGCCCAGGGCGGGAGGCGGCCCGCGCGAGCCCACGAGCGTCCCATGAAAGACGGAATTCACCCCAAGTATCTCGAGTGTACCGTGACGTGTGGTTGCGGCAACTCGTTCGTCACGCGCAGCACCCGGCCCAAGATCGCCGTGGAAGTCTGCTCCAAGTGCCACCCGTACTACACGGGTCAGATCAAGTTCGTGGACGCCACCGGCCGCGTCGACAAGTTCAACAAGAAGTTCCAAGGCACATACGGCAAGACGGCCGCCAAGAAAAAGGAAGCCGGCGCCAAGGGCTGAGAGCTGAGCGCCTGACTCGTGTTCGAGAAACTCCAGGCGGACTACCAACGGTTCCTGGACCTTGAGGCAGCCCTCGCCGACCCGGCGACCGCCGCCGACCCGGCCAAGCTCACCGCCTTGGCCAAGGAACGGGGTAACCTCGCGCGCCTCGCCCTCCCCTTCGGCAAGCTCGCCGACTTGGAGGCCCAAGTGGCCGAGGCCGCCCACCTTCTCGACGGCGAGGCCGACCCCGACATGCGGGCCTACGCCCAGGCCGAACTCGACCATCTCCGCGCCCAGCGCGACCAGGCCGAAAACGCCCTCCGCGACCTCCTCTACGATCAACGCACCGGCGCCGATCGCCCCGGCTTGATCATCGAGGTCCGCGCCGGCACGGGCGGCGACGAGGCCGCCCTCTTCGCCCGCGACCTCCTCGACATGTACCGCCGCTACGCCGAGGCCAAGGGCTGGAAGTTCGAACCCCTCGACTTCGTCCCGACGGAACTGGGCGGCTTCAAGGAGGCCACCTTCAGCATCAGCGGCGAAGGGGCCTACCGACACCTCCAATTTGAAAGCGGCGGCCATCGCGTCCAACGGGTCCCCGAGACCGAGGCCCAGGGCCGCATCCACACCTCCACCTGCACGGTGGCGGTGCTGCCGGAGATCGAGGAGATCGAGGAGATCAAGATCAACCCGGCGGAGATCCGCGAGGACACCTACCGCTCCTCCGGCGCCGGCGGCCAGCACGTCAACAAGACCGACTCCGCGGTGCGCCTCACCCACCTGCCCACGGGCATC
>CALLYK010000348.1 GCA_937858365.1 uncultured Isosphaeraceae bacterium
CAAAGAGGCGATCGAAGCCGTGATGGAGTTCCTGGAGCGTCCCCGTTCTTCCGCGCTTTATCGCGAGATCGCGGAGTCGATCAGCCTCCAGCGTTGCGCCGACCCGGCCTTTCGTCGATTGGTCCAGGTCCTACGAAACTGGTTCCCTCCCGCCTGAGGGCCGCGAACTCGGCCAACGAGGCGAAGGTCCAAGTCGCGACGCGAGCTTTCGCGGCTCAGACGGTCCGCTTGTGACTGGAACGCCCCGCCTTGTGAAGCGCCGTGTTTGTCGCCGGCACTGAGACGACCATCCCGAACGGCGCCACCGCCTTGTGGTGCTTGTAGAGGATCGTCGATCGCGGCTCGCCGATGAAGTAGAGGTCGTGGCCAGGGCTGTGGACGAACTTGACTCGACCCTTTCGGCCGATCAAGAAGTCGCGCTCGGGACCGCCCTTCATCACATTGAAGCCAAACCAGCCGTGGATGCGGGTTTGGCCGCCGCCGGCCGTGAGTCGGTTGAACCCTCCGTGTCCACCGTCCAATGTCGCGTCGGCAAACACATCGGGCGAGACCGTGATCGTGTCACTGGTCTTGCTCCCGTAGGCGACGACCCTCATCAGCGCGCTGTCGGCCACAAGGGTCTTGTCGGCGACCCCATTCACCACCGCATAAATATTTCCTTGGAATTCGTTGATTTTGATGTCATTGCGACCTCGGTGTCGGCGCGGCAGGGGCGTGGCGATGAGGACGTCGTTGAGCAAGCGGACAGCGCCGGTGTCACCGGGCACGTAGGCGTTCATGGTCCGCGTGACCTTGTTCCCCGACGTGTCCGTCGCCGTGATCGTCAGCGTGGTCGAGTCCCCCGCGGCGGCCTTGGTCGCGTCGATATGAATCACGCCGTTGGAGTTCGTGTCGCTCAGTGATGCGACGGTGAAGAGGATCGGCGAAACGGGCGTTGTCTTGGGATTGCCGGTCGTCGCCACTTGCGTCATCTTGTCCACGATGTCCATGCCGGAAACAAGTTGGCCGAAAATCGTGTAGTTACCCGTGAGGAAGCTCGGCTGGCCCGTGGTGATGAAGAACTGCGAGTCGTTGGTCATCGTGCCGCCCGCGTTGGCCATCGCGAGTTGGCCTGTGCCGTTGAACGAGAGTTGGGGGACGATCTCATTGGCGAACGGGAACCCAGGCTGATTCACGCTGCCTGTGCCATCGCCGTTGACCGACCCGCCCTGCACGATGTAGTCGGTCGAGCCAGGGAACCCCGAGGCGATCCGGTGCCAATTCTTGCTGGGGAATGGCATGCCCGTGTTCGGGTCGTTCTGGGCCGTCGGCTGCAAGTAGAAACCCTGATTGATCAGGCTGCTGATCCGCTGGACGGTGACAGGAGTTAGGTCCTGGAACATCTGAAGGACCATTGTCCCGCTAAAACTCACGTCGTTCGCGTTGGCCGCCGTGTGCGTGACACCAATCGTGAAAAATTGTCCTTGCGCCACGGTCGCGGCGATCTTGGGATTGCTCGATGTGACCGTGTAGGTTTGCGCTGAAGTGGTGCCGCTGCCGTCGAGCGCCAGTTGATAACCGGTACCCGCGCTCACCAGAACATCGTTGGGCTGAGCCAACGAAGCGGCCAGCAACTGCCGGCCTTCGAGCCCTTCACATGTGGGCCGCGCCCGGCGCCTCGGGGACTGGTCCCGCTTCGAGTTCCCGCCAAAGAGTCGAGTCGCCCATCCGGCCATGTCAACACCCCCAAACATCGCGCACCTCCCGCGCCCGGGCCGGTCGAGGCGCAAGGCTGCCGCCCGTGCCCCTCAACTCTTTCGTTCGGAATCCTGACGAACCCAACTTGAGGATCACGCCGTCGTTCCGCAATTGCTTGCATGCAATCATTAGGGGCACATTGCGGAAAGTCAAGATGTTGGGGCGGCCGGGACGACAGAGAGGCGCCGACGCGGCTCGTTGTGCGCGCGACTCGCGCCGCATACACTTGGGCGTGTGGTCGCGCGGTCTTGTCGCCACGCGCTCCGCCACGATCAACCACACCAGGGCGAGGCCCTTCTCATGCTCATCCGCACCAAGACCCGCCGCGACTTCTTGCGCGTCACCGCGTCCAGCCCGTTGCTTCTTCCTTTGCTCGAGCCGGGCGGACGATCGCTGGCCGAAACGATGCGTTCCCCCAATGAGCGGCCCCGGATGGGCCTGATCGGCGCGGGCGGTCAAGGCAGCGGCGACGCCTCGGGCGCTTCGCGCTTCGGCGACTTTTTGGCGGTCTGCGACGTGGACAGGTCCCACGCCGAGCGCGCCAAGGAGAGCGGCAGCATCGGCAAAGGGAAGGCCGACGTCTACGAGGACTATCACAAGGTCTTGGACAGGACTGATATCGACGCCGTCATCATCGGCACGCCGGACCACTGGCACACGAAGATCTGCATCGACGCGATGAAGGCCGGCAAAGACATTTATTGCGAGAAACCCCTGACCCTCACGATTGAGGAAGGCAAGCAGATCGGCAAGGTGGCCAAGGAGACCAAGCGCGTCGTTCAGGTGGGCACGCAACAGCGGAGCGACCACAACCGCGTCTTCTTGCTCGCGGTGGCCCTCGTCCGGGCGGGGCGGATCGGCAAGGTCCGCAAGGTCACCGCGGCGATCGGTGGCGGCCCAACGGGCGGGCCCTTCAGCAAAGAAGCGCCGCCGGCCAACTTGAATTGGGACATGTGGCTTGGTCAGGCCCCCAAGGTCGATTACATCAAGCAGCGCTGTCATGGCGACTTCCGGTGGTGGTATGAATACTCGGGAGGAAAACTCACCGACTGGGGCGCCCATCACGTGGACATCGGCCAATGGGCCATCGGCATGGAGGAGTCGGGCCCCACGTCGATCGAAGTGACACGTGGCGTCCTGCCCGTCGAGTTCAGGAACGGCAACCCGACCGCCGACGATCGCTACAACACCCCCACCGACTTCGTCGTGAAGACGATGTTCCCCAATGGCGTCGAATTGGAGGTCCGCCACGACACCGAGAACGGTGTGACCTTCCAGGGAACGTCGGGGCGGATCTTCGTCACGCGCGACCGGATCGACCTCTCCGGCGGATCGGTGAGCGCCCTTTGGAGCGACCCGGTCCCCGAATCGCTTTTGGTCGAGCTCCGCAAGGGGAAGAAGGTCGATGGCCACATGGCGAACTTCTTCGAGTGCATGAAGGACCGATCGGTCCCCGTGGCCGACGTCTGGTCGCACCATCGGGCCCTGACGACCTGCCACCTGGCCAACATCGCGATCCGACTCGGCAACCGGAAACTGACGTGGGACCCGGTGAAAGAGGAAATCGTCGGCGACAGCGAGGCGAACGCTTGGCTCACCCGACCGCAACGCCCCGGCTTTGAAATCAAGGCATGAGGACGAAGGGGACCGTCATGGAGACCGTGCGCGTCGGTTTGGTGGGCTCGGGCTTCGTCACGGCGATCCACGCCGAGGCGCTCGCCCGCGTCGCCGGCGCGCGGGTCGACGCGGTCGCCTCCCCAACCCCTGGGAAGGCCGCTCGGTTCGCCGCTGAGCGTGGGATTCCCAAGCATTTCCAGGATTACAGGGCCCTGTACGACCTCAAGGAGATCGACCTGGTTGTGCTGGGCCTACCCAACGACTTGCACGCTGACGCGGCCGTTTTGGCCGCGCAGGCCGGCAAGCATGTCGTCGTTGAAAAGCCCCTGGCCCTCAACCTGGCCGAATGTGACCGGATGATCGCCGCTTGCTCGGATGCCGGCGTGATGCTTGGTTATGCTGAGGAACTTTGTTTCGCGCCGAAATACGTCCGATTGAAACAACTGGTCGATGAAGGGGCCTTCGGCCGGGTCCACACGGTGAAGCAATCCGAGAAACACGACGGTCCTCACGCCGCCTGGTTTTACGACCCCGAACGCAGCGGCGGCGGCGTGACGATGGACATGGGCTGCCACGCCATCGAGTTCTTCCGCTGGCTCTTGGGAAAGGACGGCGCGAAGGCCCGAATCAAGTCCGTCTTCGCGTCGATGAGGACCGTCATCCACGGTGACAAGACGGTCTCCGAGGACGAGTCGCTCTTGCTCCTGAGTTTTGACGACGGGGCCATTGGCCTGGCCGAGGAAAGCTGGTCCAAGCCCGGCGGCATGGACGACCGCGCCGAGGTCTTCGGCACGGAAGGCCAAGCCTACGTGGACCTGATGCACGGCAACGCGTTGAGGACCTACGCGCGAAGAGGCCTTGGCTACGCGGTCGAGAAAGCGGGCGAGACTCGCGGCTGGTCGTACCCCGTTTTCGAGGAGATTTGGAACTACGGTTTCGTCCAGGAGATGGAGCACTTCGTCGCCTGCTTGCGCGAAGGCCGCGAACCACTCGAGAAAGGAGAGGATGGCAGGGCGGTGCTCGAGGCGATCATGGCCCTCTATGCGTCGGCCCGATCGAGGTCCGTGGTCGACCTCCCGTTCGAGCGGGCGGTGGCCCGTCCGATCGACCTGTGGCGTCCTTTTTGAGGGAGGGACCGCGCGGTGGCTCGTGCTCGTGCGTTCCGTCTCATGATCTGGGCGGTCGTGGTTACCGGGCTGCTCTTGGCGGGCCATCTGGTCCCAGAGCGGCCCACGGAAGCGGCTCGTTGGCGCCTCGGTCTTTCTCTCGCGTTGGTCTTGGAAGGGGCCTATTTGTTCCTGGTCGGCTCGGTGGCCGTGGTCACGCCGATCCTGCTGGTCCAGTTGGCTCGAGGTAAACGAGGTCCGCGACTGGCCAAGGCCCTTTTGCTGGTCCTTTCCCTGGGGACCGCTGCGCTCCTCGCCGAAAGTACCACGGCCCTTGTCGAAGCGAGGCGCGGTCGCGAGTCGGCCTTGCCGGTCGGCGGTCTCCGGCCTCGACGCGCGAACGAAAAGCCTGTCTCTTTGCCGGAACCGCGACCCATCCCCTTGCCGGGCCGATTCGTCGACGACGAGAGGCCGAACACGTTGCGGATCGTGGTCGTCGGGGAATCGAGCGCGGAGGGCGTCCCGTACAATCGATGGTGCTCCATCGGCCGCCTCATCGGTTGGAAACTCGAAGAGGTCCTGCCCGAACGCGCGATCGAAGTCGAGACCATCGCGACGTCAGGTGAGACCTTGGAAAGCCAACACCGCAAGCTCGCGAACCTGAAACACCGCCCCGACCTGCTCATCGTTTACAGCGGCCACAACGAGTTCTCCGCACGCTTTCCCTGGTCCCGTGACATCGACTTTTACCACGATGCTCGCGACCCTTCATGGCGGGAGCGCGCCTACCGCTTCGCCGAGGGCCTCTCGCCTCTCTGCCGGACGGCGCGGCTGGCCGCCGACACCTGCCGCGTGGCCATCCCGCCGCCCGCGAACGGAAACCGCGACCTGGTGGACACACCCGTTTGCACCGACCGCGAGTTTGCCGTGCTCAAGGAAGACTTCGCACGCCGACTCCAGACGATCGTCTCGTGGGCCAACCAAGTCGGGGCCTTGGTCGTGCTCATCGCACCGGCCGGCAACGATTCGGGCTTCGAGCCCAATCGGAGCTACCTGTCCGCCGAGACGACGGCGGCTGAGCGCAGCCGGGCCGCTCGGGAGTTCCTCGCCGCGAAGGAACGGGATGGTCGCGACGACGCGGCGGCCCGTCTCGCCTTCGAGGGCTTTCTGAAACGGTATCCGACCTTCGCCGAGGCCCATTTTCGCCTGGGCCGACTTATGGAAAAAGAAGGCGACTTCGCGGGGGCCTACGAACACGACATCGTGGCCCGAGATCGCGACGGCCTGCCCATGCGCCTGCCAACCGACTTCCAGCGTGCCTATCAAGAAGTCGCCTCTACAAATGACTTGATTTGCATCGATATGCAAGAGCATTTTCATCGGATTGGCGACCATGGTTTGTTGGACGAACATCTGTTTTTTGACGCGATGCACCCGTCGCTGCGGGGACAGATAGCGATCGCGCAGGCGGTGCTGGCGTCGCTCAAGGCCAGAGGCGCCTTCGACTGGCCTGATGCCGTCGCCGCGCCCGTCTTCGACCCGAAAGAGGTCGTCGAACGATGCCGCCTGGACGACTTCGCCTGGTACACGCTGGCAAAGTGGGGCTCCATGTTCTACGACCTCACGTCGCCGGCGCGTTACGACCCGAGTGAGCGTCGGGAGCGTTTGGTGGAGCACGAGGTGGCGGTGACTCGTTTGAAAGAAGGGGTCGCGCCGGAGAAGGCCGGCCCCCTCGGCCTGGGTGTGCCCGAAGCTGTGCCCGCCTATCCGATCGATCTTCGCGGCCGGCCTCTTTCTGCGAAGGCCCCTTGAATCCGGCCGAGAATTCCCCTGCCCCTTTTCCACGCTTGGCGCATTGCTATCATGAACAAGATGACGGGCGGGTCTACCGCTCGAGCGTTGCGGGGTCTGCTTTGTTGTCGTGAACACGACGCATCCTTTCGGCAAATCGAGGGTACGGCGATGAGACGTTGGTGGCTCTCCAGCCTGATCTTCCTACTCGTCCCGACAGTGGCCGCGAGGGGTCAGACGCTTGATGTGGGTGTCCTGGGACAGCTCAAAGACGCGAGCGTTTACATACGAGTCTTGCAAGGCGGACGAGCGATCAGCAGTGGTAGCGGTTTTGTCTTCCGGGTCCAAGGGGACACGGCCTTGGTGCTCACGAACCATCACGTCGTGACCCCCGAACTCGACGAGATGCCGCGCGGGGCCAAGTTTGAGCTCAGCGTCGTCTTCCGGAGCGGCACGCCGGGTGAACAGGAAGTCCCCGCGGTCCTTCTCGGGTCGATCTACAACAAGACGACCGACCTGGCGATCCTGGAAGTGAAGGGGGTCAAGCAGGCGCCCAAGCCGATCCCGGCCGACCAGGTCGCGGCCGAAAAGGACTTCTTCGAGACGATGCCCGTCTTCACGCTGGGCTTTCCCCTCGGCGAGATGATCCAAGGGGTCATCGGCCGGAACCGGGGCAATCCGGCGATCACCGTGAATTCGATGACGATCGCCAGCCTGCGTCCCGACCCGTTGACCGGCCAACTCCAACGCGTCCAGCTCAACGGTTCGTTGATCGAGGGGAACAGCGGCGGCCCCGTCGTGGACGCGAAGGGGCGCCTCGTGGGCGTCGTGGTCTCTCGGTTGCGAGGCGAGGCGGTCGGCTTCGCGATCCCGCCTAACGTGATCTCGCGGTTCCTCAACGGGAGTCTTGATTTCCAGTCCCTCAACGTGATTTCGGTCGCGGCCGACGGCATCGAACTGAAGCTGGAGGCCCGCGTGATCGACCCCTTCGGCAACGTGAAGTCGTTTGCCATCCGACGCGCACCGGCGAACAAACCGTTGCAGGCACCCGGGGGTCCCATCACGACCCCGCTGGTCGACGACCCATCTCCCGCTTCGTTCGCGATCAACAACGGCGTCGCTTCCAGTCAGTTCAAGGTCCCAACCGCGGCAGATGGTAACCGCAAGGTCATCTTTCAGGTCATGATGACCGACAAGGGCGGCCGGGTGATGGCCTCATCTCCCGTGGTGATCGAACTCCCGAATCGGACCGGCACGGTCGCCAACGCGGGTCGCGAGGCGCCCGAACGTGGTCCGGCTCGCTGGTCGTGCGACGTGAACGTTAGCGACGGCGCCGAGATCAAGCACAACGGCGACGAGACGTTGATCGACGTCCCCGGCGGTTCGCCCTTCATCAACGCGCCTCAATACGCGTCGTTCAACGCGCCGAGCTCCTTGGCGAAAGTGCGAGGGAACTTCGTGGCCTCGGTCGTCGTCGATTGCTCGCTCGACCCGGGGGGCGAGACCATCCTCGGCCCCCAGGGGAAGAAACTCCCCTTCTCGTTCCAAGGGGCCGGGCTGCTGCTCTGGCAAGACGAGGGCAACTTCGTGCGCGTGGAGCGCTGCAAGGGCACGGGCGGCGGCGCCGGGGGCCTGATCCATCGGGCCCTTGTCGAGGTTTACAAAAATGGAAAAGAGTTGGGTGTTTATTATTCAGACCCGATCCCGGACATCCCCACGGCCCTGGCCGTGGTGCGCAAGGGGGCGTCTGTTCAGTTCCTCTATTCGCGCGCCCCGAAAGAGCTTGTGGTCTTCCAGGAAGTGGCGATGGACCTTCAAGACGATGTCTTCATCGGTGTGGCCGCGTCGAACTTGTCCAAGAGGCCCCTGCACGCGCGCTTCCGCGAATTCACACTGATGGACCTGGAGAAGAAACCGATTGACGTGGCCAAGGTGGAGCGTGACAAGCTCGTCGTGCCCAAGTACCAGACGCTCGCCGACGGCACGCTCGTGTACGAGGGGGCGGGGATGAAGGTCCTTACCGAGCAGGGGAAGTCGGCCATTCCTGAGGAGGGAATGGACGCGAAGTACCAAGGGGAATGGTCAGGTGGTCGGCAACTGCTCTGGCGCGCGACGAAGAAGGGAGACGGCCTTGCCTTGGAATTTTCGGTCCCCGAAGGAAAGACGTTTGACGTTCAGTTGATGCTCACCAAGGGGCCCGACTACGGCAAGGCGATCGTCCTCTTCGACGGCAAGCCCGCGAACGCAAGCAAGCCGTTCAACATGTACGCCGAAAAAGTGCAACTCGGCAAACCAGTCTCCCTTGGCGTGCTGGCGCTGAACAAAGGGACCCACAAGCTCCAGTTCCGGGTCGACGGCAAGGACGACAAGTCCACCGGCTTCACGATCGGCGTGGACGACCTGCGCCTCGTGCCCGCGAAGACCCCGGCCAAGACCGACACGAAAACGAAAACGGAGACGACGAAACCAGCCGCCAAGACGAAATCGTAGCGGTTCATCGGGGCCTTCCCTCTTTCAAAATGGGGACCACCGCTCGGTCCTTCGCGTGTGGGGCCCCAGCGCCCGTCCTGCCGACGCTGGGGTTTGACGTTTTGGCCTTGCCCGGTTTTCAACCGACCGGTCGATTGAGCGCCGTCCTTGACATGCTTCAGGGCGCCTTGTTTTAATCAGCACGATTGAGTGCGTCCGGGCGATGCGTGCCCCGCGACGACGAGATGGCCGAAATCGGTCCCGGTTGGAAACGGACTTCACAAGACGATCGCCGTCGGGGCGTGAGTCGGGCCTCAACCGAAGATGGAGCCGCCCTTGATCAGTCGAGGACAGAAGGCGTTCTTCTACGCGGTCGCCGGGCCGCTGATGAGAGTCAACGGGGCCCTTTATCGGAGCTTTCGGGCCCCGCGTGGCGGCCCGGTGAAAGTGCAACTCGGACCCGGACAGAAGAACTACCTGCCAGGGTGGTACAACGTCGATGCCAACATCTTCACGGGCAAGTGCGACGTCTGGGCCGACCTTCGGAATCCCTTGCCCTTTCGTCCGGAGACCGTGGACGTCTTCTATTCCCACCATGTCATCGAACACTTGCCCGACTTGCCCTTTCACTTCCAAGAGATGTACCGCTGCCTGAAGCCGGGGGGCGTCTTCCGCGTGGGCGGACCCAACGGCGACATGGCCATCCGCAAGTTCGCCGAAGGGGACCTCGCATGGTTCAGCGACTTCCCCGACCGTCGCCGGAGCCTCGGCGGCCGGTTCGAGAACTTCATCTTCTGCCGTCAGGAACACCTGACCATCCTCACGGCCTCATGGCTCGAAGAGGTGGCGGCGGGGGCGGGGTTCGTTGACCTGAACGTCCGTCGGCCGGCCGTGGAGACGGGCCTGCCCGAGTTCATCGACCAGGTCGTCCTGGACCACGAACCGGAATGGGACCCGGAGCACCCCCACACCTTGGTCCTCGAAGGCCGCAAACCCCCCACCAACGCCTGAGCGCCCATTCGTCGGGTCCCGGGCTCGCCGTAAGTCAAGAAACAAAAGCGAGTTCCGCCAAAGCGCCAGGTTCGTTCCCCCGGTTTGGCCCCCCACGCACCTGTTCGTCTCTAACTCTGAATTCATAAAGAGGTTACGTCGAACGACCGAAGCCACGGCGAGTCCCTGCCGTCTCATTGAAGACAGGACTTCCAGCGACAGGAAAGTGACCGGTTCGACGGGGCGCGAGGCCCTCTGTGGGCCCCATCGCCTCGCGTTCATCACACTCAGGCGGCCGACGCCCCTTCCACTTCCTCCGCGTCCAAGGCGACGATCGCCAGGCCGTAGCGGTCGGCCAGGGCGACCACGTCGCCTTGGTCGATCACGATCGTCTTGCCCGCTTCGATCCCGAGCACTCGGGCCCCGGCCTTGTGCAAGTTTTCGATCGTGGTGATGCCGATCGTGGGCACGTCGAAGCGCATGTCTTGTTGGGGCTTGGCCACTTTGACGAGCGTCCAGCCGCCGGACCGGCAGAGTTGACCGGCCCGCTCGATGCAGCGGTCAGTCCCCTCGATCGCTTCGACCGCGATCGTCGCTTGTTCTTTCACGGCCACCGATTGGCCGATGTCGAGTCGGCCCATCTCTTTCGCCAGCTCCCAACCAAACTGGACGTCTTTCAACTCGGCCGCCGTCGGTCGGCGGCGTGTCAGGGTCCCGCGCTTCACGAGCAACTCCGGGCAGTAGTCGAGGGCCGAGGCGAACGTCATCCCATCACGCGCGAACTCGGCGATCACGCCGAGCAGGATCGCATCGTCTTTGCGGTCCCGGAGCCTCGTGTACCAGAACCGCATCATGCGCGTGTCGGGCCAGAGCCGAAAGAGTCGGAAAGGGGTGTACATCACCGCCTTCGTCACCTTTCCCGCCATGACGACCTGTTCCACCCGCTCTCGTTGAAAGAGGCGGATCATCCGGCCGAGCTTGGTCACGCCCGCGACCTCGAAACTATCGCAAAGGGAGCGCAGCTCTTCGGGGGCCTCGTAGCGAATGCCCACGCAATGGACGGAGTGCCCTTGCGCACGGGCCGCCTCGGCGAAGACGACTGGGAACCGGCCGCTGCCGGCGAGCAAGCCGATTCGCGATTTCGCGATGGGGACGGAAGCCGTCTCGCGCCTCGGGGTGGTGGTCGAAGTCATGCCGCGACCCCGTCTTTTCCGTTCCTCCCTTGGGCCTCGGCGAGCGCCCCCTTCAACCGCGCGATCTCCGCTTTGAGCAACTTGATCTCGCGATTGAGTTCCGGCAGGCGCGCGATGAGGGCGAAGAGTTGCCGTTGCTCCTTGACCGGCAAGGCAGGCGACCCCAACACCTGTTGTCCGCTCGGGATGTTGCGGTGTACGCCCGCTTGTGCGCCGATCATGGCCCCCTGACCGATCTCGGTGTGGTCTTTGATGCCGACCTGGCCGGCCATCACCACATAGTCGCCCGTCGCGCAGGAACCGGCCAGTCCCACTTGCCCGCAAAGCAAGTTGTGTTTGCCGATCTGGTTGTTGTGCCCGATCATCACGAGGTTGTCGATCTTGGTCCCCTCGCCGATCGTCGTGGCGCCGAAGGTCCCGCGGTCGATCGTGCAGTTGGCCCCGACCTCGACATCGGCGCCCACGGTCACGGTGCCGGTTTGGGGGACCTTCACGTGCTTCCCGTCGCGGACCCGGTAGCCGAAGCCGTCTCCGCCCAGGACCGTCCCGGCATGGACCTCGACTCGCTCGCCCAGGCTCGTGCCCTCGTAGAGGACGACATGGGGATGAAGCACGACCCCGGTTGCGAGCCTGCAATTCGGCCCCACCACGGCGCCCGGGTGGATCGTGCAGCCGGCGCCGATCTCGGCGCCGTCGCCCACGCAGGCGAACGGATGAATCGCCACGTCGTCACCGATCGTCGCCGTGGGGGATACGTGCGCCAAGGGATGAATGCCGGTCCAGCGCGGTCGGGCAACCGCCCCCAAATGCGCCCGGACGGCGAGGAAGGCGATCAAAGGGTCGTCCACTTCGACCCAGGAGACGTTGGCCCCAGTCAGATGACTCGCGAGGGCCTTACTCACCAAGGCGGCGGCGGCCTGGCCTTCGAGGAGCGTCCGGAGGTGTTTTTCTTCCTCGATGAACGTGATCGCGTCAGGCCCGGCCCGTTCGACCGGATGGGCCGCGGCGATGACGACGGCGCCGTCCCCGACCAGCCGGCCCCCTACCAGCGCGGCCAGGTCTTCAAGCGTGGTGAGCATTCGTCGTTCCTTTCTTCCTGAAAGGACCCAGGTGCCGAAGGCGGCGCTTCCTGGCCACCGTGACGAAGTGTCGGCCTGGGGCGATCAAGGACCGCGTGGGGAACTTAGCCGAGAATGGGGCCCCCATCAAGGCGAGTCGCGTAAGACCGCATCAAAACCCGAGCCAGCCGAGCAGGCCCTTCCGGCGCGGACGCGGCGGGGTCTGTCCTTCGGCCCGTAACTGTTCGGCCCTCTGGATCAGTTCATCGCTGGTGGGCGACTCCTCGGGGACGAGCTTGTAAACGTACTCGCGCTCGTCTCGGAGCGTGATCGGGACGACGTTCTCGGAGATGAACTCGGTGAGATAATTGTCCCACCAGGGGGCGCGCACCGGCTGGATGACCTGCTCGGTACGGAAGCCGTCTTTCGAGATGCGAATATCGCGATCGCCGTAATAGACGAAGCTCTTGGAAACAGGCGAGGTCCCAAGTTCTTGGCCGTTGACCGAGACCAGGGCGCCTGGAGGGTCGGTACGGATCGTGTACCGGCGCTCGACGCAACCGGTCCCTACCACGCAGGAAACAAGGCCAAGCCCCGCGACCAAGCCTACGAGTCGTCGACGATTCATGACCGGCCTCCCCGCCCAAAAGGGCGTCCGCGAGCGACCCTGGATGATGAAAGCGCATGGAGGCCAGGTCAAAGCCGGAAGGGTCGGCCGGATGATAGCCGGGGACCGAAAAGGCGACAAGGCGGCTTGCGTCGCCTGCGTCGCGCCCGCTCGGCCCCGCCGGCAGGTGAGCTCGATCGACTATGAAGCCGTGTGGACGTCAACGGGGGCCGTCGCTGGTTCCTGGGTTTTTTTGCTTGGTCGTCTCCCGGGGAGATGGGTCGTGGCGTGGTCACCGTCGAGACCTCTCGACTATCCGAGGTCGCGGCCTGCCCCTTGAGGCGTACCGTCGGCCGGCCTCACTCGTCCGGATGCGGCCCGTCGCTCCTTCGTGAGGACGCCC
>CALLYK010000349.1 GCA_937858365.1 uncultured Isosphaeraceae bacterium
GGCGGCCGGCGAGGCCCTCTGGTGGGAACTCAACGGCGACCCCGTCCAGCCGATCCGACCGCGCAGGCCGATGCACAAGACCCTCTCGCGCGGCGGCAGCTTGGGGGCGGCCGTCACCGACCCGATGGAGCTTTACGCCTGGCTCGTCCGCAACCTGGAACGCCTGATCGAAGAGCTGCGCTATCACGAGGTCCGGCCGGGCCGCGTCACGCTTTGGGTCTCGTATCGCCACGGCGAGTTCCGGGTCGCCCCCACACGCCTGGCGCCCCCCACCGAGCGTTTCGACATGCTGATCGAGGCCCTGCGTCCCTGCCTGCGTCGCTGCTGGATACCCAAGGCGGCGGCCGAACGCATGCACCTGATCGCCGACGACCTGATGCCCCGGACCGAGACCCAGCTTGGCCTGTTCGACCCGGCGGGCCAGGCCGAACAAGCCGAAGCCGTGGCCCGACTCAAGGAACAAGTCAACGAGCGGCATGGCCGGTTCATGCTCCGCTCGGCCGCCACACTCCCCCTGAAGGCCATCTACCGTGACCCGGCCAACGGTCACGACATCTGCGACGTTCGCGGCAAAATGTGCTTCTAAACAATAGGTCGTCCACAACCACAAAACCACTATAACCACTGATCATCAATTACCTTGTCACAAGGGATCTCCCTGGCATGGAGCGAATTGCCCACGGAGTTGATCGGGCGGCATGGCCTTCAGCGCCGCGTCCACGAGCGGGGCGGCGAACGCGAGGTCTGGTTCCTGGAGCGCGACCAGCGCCCCAAACTGCCGATCTGGCGCGACGGCCTCTTGCAAATCGCCCGCTGGGGAAACACGCGAGGGCAAAGCCGGGCCCTGCCCCGCACCAATTGGACCTGGCTCGAAGCCGTCCGTTCCGGAGATTGGCGCGAAAGCGGCGCCGTCTTCGTGGACGTGCCGGCGAGCCTGGTCGTGGACAACGGCGTTTGGTATCGCGTCCGCCAAGGGATTCGGGGCCTCCTCGTGCCCGACGAACGCGGCCTGGCCGTGGCTTATCTCATCTGCGAGCCTGCCAGCCACTATTACCGGATCATGACACGCAATGATCGAATGCCTGTTTTGATCGATGAACGCATCTGAATCAAAGGTGGAGTCGATCGGTCCGCCGCCGCCAACGGCCCACCGCGCCCAGCACGAGCGCGCCCCCCAAACCGAACGTGGCCAAAAGCACGATCCCAACCGCCGCGAGATGGCTGTCCACCCCCGTATGCAAGAGGCCCCAAACGAAGACGGAGAGGACGTTCATTCCGGGCGACTCGACGATCTTGGTCGCCGGAAGTTCCCCGAGCGCCAGGAGGAAGCAGACCAACCAGGCGACGCCCGCCGCGCCTCGACTGAGCGGCCAGGCGACGCGTCGGGCGATCAGGGCCTCACCGGCCCCTTCCATCCGGGCCGCCTCGAAATAGACCTCCGGAATGGTCCGCAGGACGACCCAAAGCAAGGCCAAGGCGAAGGCGAACGTCCGCAAGACATAGGCCAAAAGCACAATGGGCAGACCACCGGAAATCCACGAAAAGGACCGATAACCAAGCACCAGGGCCATACCCGCCACGGGGGCGGGGGTCGCCAACGCCAGGGCGACGCTCGCCGCGACCACCCACCGCCAGGGACCAGGACGCCGCGTCAGCCAGGCGAGCACCCAGGCGAGGGCGACCGCCAAGGTCGCGCCCAGGGCCGCGTGCAAGGCCGATTCGACCAGGTAGGGCCCAACCGTCTTGCTCGCCCGGAGCAACGAACGGACCAAGTGCGCGAGCGACCACGACGGCGAGACGCCCGCGGCGACCGAACCGCCCAGGCGTCCAGCGCGCCAGAACAAGCCGAGGATCGGCACGGCGATCGCCCAACCGACCGTGAGAAAGGCCGTCACTCCCAAAGCCACGCGCCATCGCCCCAAGGCGAAATCGCGCGGCCGGTCCCAAGGCGAAGGCAAACGCGACGGCTCGGCCTTGAGCAAGGTCCGGGCGCCGAGCAAGACGAGCGCGCCCAGCACCAGCAACGGCGGGACCGTGACAATCGCCATCGCCGCGGGCCCCTTCCCCAACGCCTCTTGAATGTACGCCTCCTCCGCATACGTGCGTACGAGCAAGAGGTCGGTCACGGTCATGTCACCGCTCGTCAAGACGGCCACCATCAGCGCGGCCGCGAGCATACCCCCGATCGCGCGTCGGAACGTGACCTGAAGGACCACCCGCCAATCGGGCAATTCGAGCCGGGCCACCTCTTCCAACTCCGGCTCGACGGAGCGCAGGCCGACTCCCACAAGCAAGACGACCCAGGGTAAAGCAGCCATCGCATGGACGAAGGCGGCGCCGGCCCAGCCCGTGAGCAAGGGGCGATCGCCGAAGAACTGCGCCCGGCCGACGTTGCCGAGGGCGCCGAGCCAACCGATCGCGTGCAGGGGCATCGGCATGAGGGCCCCCGTGATCATCAGGCCCAAAAGAAGGCGACGGCCCCAGAGGTCGGTCCGAAACAAGAAGAGGGCCAGAAGGGTCCCGGCGGGCAAGGCGAGGACCTCGGTCGCAAGGACCAGACGCGTGCTTTCCAGGGCCAATTGCAGGGGGCGAAACCAACCGCCGACCGGGCCCGTGTCGCCGTCGCGAATGGCCTCGATCACGGTGGCCAAGGCGGGCCAACCGAGCAAGGCGATCAAGGCCAACGCGATCAAGGCCCCACGGAACGGGAAACGACGACCCATCAGCCTCGAAGCCCCGCGGCGCGCATCAAGCGATCCGTCGCCAGGTAGGCTTCCTCAACCCATTCAACGATCTTGGCGGGCTCGGGCGAGTATTCGAGTTCGATCGAGACGGCCGCGTCGCCCAAGTTGAGGTCTTTGATGGCGTCCAGATAACCGGCGAACGGCACGACGCCTCGCCCCGGAGGCAAGTCGCCGTGGACCTTGCCGTCGCAGTCGGAAATATGCACATGGGCCACGCGCCCCTTCAAGTCGGCGATGGACGAAGGGGGCTGCCGGGAAAGAACAAGGTGCGAGATGTCGAGGTTGGCCTTCACCGAGGGATGGGCGACGTCGTCGAGAAAGCGGGCCATGCTGGGCACGTCGTTGAGCAGCGAGAGTTCAAACGGCTCCAGTTCCAAGGCGATCTCCAAACCGAGCGACGCGGCGTATTCCCCAAGGTCGCGGACATGTTTCACGGCAATGCCCCATTGCTCGGCCGGCGGGATGACCTCCTTGCGCCAGATGTACTCACCCAGCACGAGCAGCAAGTTGCGGGCCTCGAACATGTAGCACATGTCAAGATAAGCGCGAACACGTTGGACATGAAAGTGTTGGACGGACGGATTGAAATCGACCAAACCGACGGCCACGCAAGCGACCGAGATGATGGGCAGACCCACGCGGTCGCACGTGTCTTTGATGAGCTTGCGTTCCTTGACGTCGGTGTCGAGGGGGTCGGCGAAGATGTCGATGGAGTCGAAGCCGATCGCCTTGGTGCGTTCGATGCCGAAGGCGGTGCCGCGCCCGGCCTGGACCCAAGCGGAGTTGATCAGACCGAGTTTCATGATGCCGCGGCGAGTTCGCTCGCCCATCTCCAGCGGGGCCGCCGATGTGTAGGGACCCTCATCGCCCTCGCACCGTTTTCGAGACGTCCTGTTATACCGATACGGAGGGACGTCCAGAAAGGGCCATCGTTCGCTGGCGGATGAGTGCGACCGGGTGTCCGACCCATGACCAAAGTCGAGGGCCTCTCAGCCGGCGGGTGTCGCTTCGACAGCCGATCACTCGGACGAGATGGGTCGCAAGACGAGTGGGACACGAACCACCTCGGCATCAGGGTGGATAGTCCGAAAAACGATCATGGTTTGGAGCGGGGCCGCCGGCGCGCTTTTGGGCAAGACTCGAAACATGACCGACCCTCGTTTTTGGGAGGGCCCCTCGACGTCCAGCGAGGCCGTGGTTGAGGGTCCAGCCGAGGCTTCGAGGTCCGTGTCGAGGTCAGCGGTCGTGAGGATGGCTGTGAATTGGGGCAAACTCTCGCCTTTCCCGACGCTCGCAAAGAGGGTGGACGGGCTCACGGTGACAGGCGTGCGCACCTGAAAACTCACGGGCAGGCTCAAGACTGAACGTGGTCCGGCCACGCCGGAGCGGAGCGTGATCTCACCGCGGAGGTCCCCGGGTCGTCGCGGCGGCGTCTCGAACGCGGCCGTGTACTCGTAGCGCCGGAGAAGACCACGTCGTCGCCCTGGCGCGTCTCGCTGACGAGGCCCCCTTCGAGGGTCAGACCGGAAACGACGGTCTCGACTTCGGCGAGCCACGGCCCCGGCGATTTCGGGTCGGAAACCGCTCTAAGTGCGGGCGGCGCCGGAGAGGCGGCCGAGAAGGTCGCGCCAGGAGGACCTGTTCTGCTCCTCTAGCTGACTGACACGTTCCAAAAGCCATGATGTGGCCGCTTCGGGCGGGGCGGTCGGCGTGGTCGATGGCTTGATGCGCAGGGGCGGCACGTCGGGCGGCGGCAGCGCCGTGCCGTTCCGGCCGCTGTGTCCGTGCGCGGGTTGCGAGCGGAACCGCGCCGCGATCTCCTCCTTCAGTCGGACCAACTCCTGATTGATCGACTCGATCCGCTTCAGATGTTCCGAGAGAAGGTTCGCGTTGTCGAGCTGCATCTGGTGGAGCATGCGGACGAGGTTCATCTGGAACTCGTCTTGCCGCCGAATCGTCTCGTTTTGACCCGCGTGGATCAGGCGCATCATGAGCCCGACCAGGGCGGTCGAGTTGAGCGGGTCGGCGTTGGCGGTGGCGGGCAGGTCGGTGACATGGTTCGCGTTCATCGAGGCGGGCGGCGAATGATTGCCCACCATCGCGAGGACCAATTCGGCCCCGGGCGTCATGGCGGGCGCGACCGCACGCGAGGTGATCCCCAGGTCCACGATCGGCGTGACGCCCACCTGGAACCGGGCCACGCCGATCCCCAGAACGTCCCGATCGGTCAAAGGGGCCGCGCCGAAGACGGGGCGATCGTTCAACCAGGTCCCTCGTCCCAGAAGGTCCACGACGTAGGCCGCCGATCGGGTCCGCAAGATGGCCGAATGCACGCGCGAGGCCGAGGCCCCTTCAATCCGGAGGCCGCAGGTCGCGCCCCGGCCCAAGACGACGAGTTCGGAATCGAGCGTCCGGGCGGGCTCGCGCGCGGGCAGGGCGTGGAGCGTGACCCGGGCCAGGTTCGCGTCCTCGGCCGAGAGGAGGTCCGTCCGATGTCGGGGCGCCTCGGGCCGGTCCCTGTCTTGATGGACCCGATAATCGAGAAAGCGGATGACGCGGCCGGCGACCTCAATCTCATCGCCTGGGTCCAACCAGGCGGCGGGCACCCCTGGAACGGCGAACCGGGTCCCCGTCCGCGAGGAGAGGTCCATCGCGAAGAGACCACGCGAGTCCACGTGGAAGAGGACATGCCGGGCGCTGACGGCCCGGTCGTCGATTTGGATGTCGGCCCCGTCCAAACGGCCGAGCAACCCGAACGGCCGGCGCACGTGGACGATGCGCTCGCCGGACGAGTCACAGACCCTGAGCCAGAATTCGCCGGACACCCATAAGGGACCGAACTCCCCGTGTGGTGCCGTCGCGTCATCGGGCATCGTGGACGAACCTCCCGAGATTGGACCCGTACCTGAGTCTCACCATAAACGGGGCCCGCCCACAAACCGGACCCTAACGGGAGAGAAAATGTCCCGAGGGCCGCCAATGGGCATCTTAAACGAACCAAGGGGACAAATCACGTTGTTTTGTGATCGCGAAACAACAACGATGACGAGGGGCTGCGCCATGATTGGCTTTGGGGGCCACCAGGCACCGACCGTGTTCTTGGTCCCGATTGGGTCCTTCGTTCGGGGCGGAGGCGAAGTGGAAGCCGCCCCAGCGAGTCTTGGTTGCCTGTGTTGGGTGGTGTCCCCTGGTCCGGCAAGGCTTACTTGTGGCGTGGCGCTGTCGGTCCCAGGTCTTTCGGCGGCGGCCTAGAAGGCGCCGCCGGTGTCCACGGGTGCCTCCTCGTCGCCGTAGCCGCTCTGGAAGGAGCGGCCGGCCGCTGGTCCCACGGCGATCGACTTCAGGCAGAGGTCGATCCCCCGCGTGTTGGTGGCCTGTTGGGGGGGCACTTCCCAAATCAAGGCCAGGTCGTATGCCTCCTGGCCCATCTTCTTACTCAAGATGTAAACATTGATCTTGGTCGTGCCAACCTCGTAGATGTAGCGGGTATAGTCGTTGTCGCCGACCTTGACCTTCTTGGGGTCGCCGCCGGCGCTGTTGTTATGGGCCTTGTTGAGTTCCGCGAAGACATCGTTGAGGAAGTCGCCCCGAGCGCTCTGGTCGGGTGGCGCGGGTGCGCCCTTGGCCTGGGGCTTGGGGGGCTTCTTGTGTCGGCCCAAAACGTGCAGGCCCAAGTCCAGGGCGCCGTTCGATTGGACCGCCACGAAGCTGGAATGGACGTCGAAGAGCTCGTCTCCCAGGGCGGGCGAAAGGCGAAACTCGGACGGTTGACCGGGCAAGGGTTTCGGTGGCCGCAGGAAGACCGATTCCTCCTTGAACTTGCCTTCGGCGGGCGGGTTGAGATACTTATCCAGTTCGGCCCGTTCCTTGAGGCGCGCGAGGGTGCGCTGCAATCGGGCCTCGTAACTGCCGCAACCCGACCCGAAAAACGCCAGGGTCGCCACCGTCACCAGGCACACCCGATTCATACGCCACCTCGTCCCACAACGCATCCCCCGTCGAGACCCGGAGTAGATCACTATCGGGGCGCCTTGGGCCCCCTGTCAAGGCGGACGACCCCGCGTCTGGACAGAAAGGTCGCTCATGGTGCAGTTGATCGCCCTGGTGAAACCGTTCCGGGCCCAAGCGGTGCTCGAGGCCCTTCAGGCCCTACCCATCCACGGCGGGACGATCCGCGAGGCGATCGGCTTCGGCCGTCAAAAGAACCGGCTGCACCGCTACCTCGGCAGCGAGTACAACTCCTCGTTCCTGCCCAAGGTCGAGATCATCGTCTTCGTCGATGAGGCCGACGTGCCGGCCGCCCTCAAGGCGATCGTCACCCACGGACGGACCGGACGCATGGGCGATGGCAAGGTCCTCGTCCTGCCCTGCCTCGAGCCTCACGTCGCCTGGTGACAGAGTACCGGGCCTCGCTTCGGCCTCTTTTCACGACTTGCGAAAGTAGAGCCAGCCGATTACGCACCAGACAGCGCCGCAGGCCAAGACCACGCTGGGCTTCCAGGGCAGGTCGTGAAACTTGGAACGAACGGCCCGGTTTCCGGCCCGGGAAAGGTCGTTGTACGACGATTGCATCGAGTTCAGCACGGGGGTCGAGACGCTCGTGCTGGGGCCCGTGAGGGAACGCCAGCGCGCCACGCTCAGCGCGGTCGTCTCATAAAGGATCGGGGCGAGCATGACGCCGACGAGCACGGCGAGGATGCCTCGCCAGCGGAGGCGGCGCTTGCGCGTGTCGCTCGAAACGTCGTCGGCCGCTCGGAACATGTGCTGCTTGCGCCTGCGTGTGGCGTCGCGCATCGCCTGCAAGGCGTCGGCGGCGGCGCGAGGTCCCGTGGCGCCGGCGGCCCTGTTGTCCCTCACGCGGTTTCCCATGATCGTCGCGTCTCCTCCCCTTTGGCGTGGCGAAACACCGGTCGCCGGCCGGCCTACTTGACGAAGTTCTGAGAAATCTGGATGGCCGCCGGGCCGACCAGGACGATGAAGATGCCAGGGAAAATGAACAGGATCAGGGGGATGATGAGCTGCACGGCCGTCTTGGCGGCGCGCTCCTCGGCCAGTTGCCGGCGGCGGGTCCGCATCGAGTCGGACTGCACGCGCAGGGCCGTGGCGATGCTCGACCCAAAACGCTCGGCTTGAATGAGCACGGCCGCGAGGGCCTTCATGTCGTTCACGCCGGTGCGGATGCCCAGGTCGTGGAGGACGTCCTTCCTCGGTCGGCCCATCTGGATCTGGAAGTTGGCGATGGCCACCTCCTCGCAGAGGGCCGGACTGGCCACCGCCATCTCGTTGGAAACGCGCCTCATGGCCGCGTCGAGGCCCAGGCCCGCTTCCACGCAGACGACCGTGAGGTCCAAAACGTCGGGCAAACCCGTGAAGATCTGTTCGCACCGCTTTTTCTTGATCTGACCCAGGACGATGCCCGGCAGATAGAAGCCCGCACCGGCGGCCAAGATCAGGTACATCATGCCGTTTCGGGTCATGCCGAACTTCATCAGCAAGAGCGGACCGGCGATGAGGGCCACCCCGAGCAAACAGGCGAACTTGATCGCCAGATAGATCTGGACCGAGTTCTCGCCGCGGAAACCCGCGTTGAGGAGCTTGAGGCGGAGCTTGCCCAACTCGGCCTCGTTCTGCGGTTTCAACGGCTTGGACAGCGCGGGGGCCGCCTTGGCGACCAGGGCCTGGATTCGGTCCTGCCGCTTCACCAGGGCCGAAGCCCCATGCCGGACAGGTTGGCCCTTCATGATCCGATCGAGGCGGTCCACGGCCCGCGACTTCTTGTCGGCCGTCGCCGAGAGCGTCCCCCAAACCACCATCGTGATCAGGAGGAAGATCGCCAGGGAGACGAATTGAGCGTATTGAATGCTCATATCTTGATTGTCACGATCTTCTTGATGGCCGCGGCGCCGACGAGTTGCATGAGGGCGGCGAACGCGAGCATCTTGGTGCCCATGGGGGTGTTGAAGAGCGGCATCAGGTAGTTGGCGTTGAGCACGTAGATCACGGCCATCAGTCCCGGGGGGAGGGCCATCAGGAGGATGCCCGAGAGCCGTCCCTCGGCGGTGAGGGCCGCGACCTGGCCCAAGATCTGGAAGCGTTCGCGGATGAGGTGGCTAATCTTGTCGAGCACCTCGGCGAGGTCACCGCCGGTCGCCCGCTGGATGACGACGGCCGTGACGAAGAACTTCACGTCCATCGACGGGATGCGGTCGGCCAGGCCGCGCAGGGCCTCTTCGAGGGGGATGCCCAGGTTCTGCTCCTCATAGACCCGGCCGAACTCGTCGGAGATGGGTGGCGGCATTTCCTCGGCCACCACGTGCAGGCCCGAGGCCAGGCCGTGACCGGCGCGCAAGGCCCGACCGACCAGTTCCAGCGCCTCGGGCATCTGGAGGGTGAACTGCTTGACGCGCTTCTTCTTGCGTTGTAGCAGCCAGAGGAATGGCATCGACCCCATGATGAGGGCCGCGACAGGCACGGCCGGCAGGGGGACCCGGGCGATGAGCCCCAGCGCCCCGCCGAGGAAGGTGAGGACCACCGGGACCAGCATGAACCGGCTGAACGGGATGGACACGTCCGCCTGCTCGAACAACTGCTTGAGGCTTTCGGGGCTGGGCAAGATCCTCAGCAACCCGCCCACCCCGTGGTCCACCGTGTCCGGCCGGAGGAGCATCGTGGTGGACAGGTCGGCCTTGGCCCTGCGCCGCGTCCCCAGCCCTTCGAGGCGCTGCTCGGCGACCGTTGAAGGCGACTTCGTGAGCACCAGCCCCACCGCGCCGACCGCGGCGACCACGCCGATGCCGATGATGATCTGCAACATCAATGGGCTCATCTGTCGTTCATCCTTCCGGTCGATCGGTCGGCCGGCCCCGCGATTCCCTCGGCGTCCATGATTGTTTTAGGTCACGCTTGATGGTTGGGCGAAACGTGGGCGGGGGAATCGTCCCCCGCGCCGGGTCAATCGCGCAAGAGGAAGCGCTGACGGAAGAGGTCCGCCGGGAGACTGCAACCCGACGATTCCAATCGCTCCATGAAGGTGGGACGAATGCCCGTGGCGACGAACTCGCCGAAGGCCCGACCGTTGGCGTCCACGCCTTGCTGCTTGAACGCGAAGAGTTCCTGCATGATGACGGTGTCGCCCTCCATGCCGACCACCTCCGTGATGCTCGTCACCTTGCGCGGGCCCCCTTGAAGGCGGTTCGCCTGGATGACGAGGTCGAGGGCGCTGGCGAACTGGTGGCGCAGGGCCCGAATCGGCAGCTCCAAGCCCGCCATGCTGATCATGGTTTCCAAGCGGGAGAGGGCGTCGCGCGGCGTGTTGGCGTGGACAGTGGTCATCGAGCCTTCGTGGCCCGTGTTCATCGCCTGCACCATGTCGAGCGTCTCGGCCCCGCGACACTCGCCGATGATGATCCGGTCGGGCCGCATGCGCAGCGCGTTCTTGACGAGGTCGGTGGCCGTGACGGCCCCTCGGCCTTCGATGTTGGCGGGCCTCGTCTCGAGACGGACGACGTGGTCTTGCTGAAGCTGCAATTCGGCGGCGTCCTCGATCGTGATCACGCGCTCGCCGTCGGGGATGAAGCTGGAGAGCGTGTTCAGGAGGGTCGTCTTGCCGGAGCCCGTGCCGCCTGAGATAAGGATGTTGAGTCGGGCCTTGATGGCCCCTTCCAGCAGTTGGAGCATCTCGGGGGTAAACGCCTTGAAGCGCAGGAGGTCGTCCTTGCCCAGGGGCTTGGACCCGAAGATACGAATGGTGATGACCGCGCCGTCGAGGGCCAGCGGTGGGATGATCGCGTTGAAACGCGAGCCGTTGGGCATGCGCGCGTCGACCATCGGGCTGGTCTCGTCCACGCGCCGACCGACCCGGGAGACGATTCGGTCGACGATCTGCAAGAGGTGTTCGTTGTCGCGGAAGACGACGTCGGACTTCTGGATCTTGCCCTCTTTTTCGATGAAGATCTTGCGCGGGCCGTTGATCATGATGTCGCCGATCTTGTCGTCCTTCATGAGGAGTTCAAGCGGCCCGAAGCCGAAGGTCTCATCAAGGATTTCCTCGACGAGACGGGCCCGCTCCGTGCGGTTCAGGAGCGGGGTCTCGGTGTCGCAGAGATGTTCGACGACGCCAC
>CALLYK010000350.1 GCA_937858365.1 uncultured Isosphaeraceae bacterium
ATTGCCGATCAATGCGGGTGTTGAAGCCGCTGGAGGAGGTCAGGACGTGCCAGGTGCTGTCGGTCGTGCGGAAGACCGCTATGTCGGCCTTGCCGTCGCCGTCGAAGTCCATGTTGGGCAAGGGTTCGTCGCCCGTGACGCCCCACTGCTTGCGGACCTCGGTGCCGGTCACCGGGTCTTTGATGTACCAGGTGCCGTTGCTCGGTCGAAAGACGGCCAGGTCGCTGTGATGGTTGCCGAAGAAGTCGCTGGAGGCGATGGGGACGTCGCCGTTGGTGCCATACTGGAAGGATTGCGTCCGGCCGATGCGCGGGTCGTACACGTACCAGGTGCCGTTGCTGGGGCGGAAGACGGCGAAATCGTCCCACCCGTAGCCGTTGAAGTCGCTGTTCAAGATGGGGACGTCGCCGGTGGTCCCCCACTGGACGTTGTAAGCGTTGGCGCGGGCGTATCCGGTGGACGACGTGAGGACGTGCCAGGTCTGGTCGCTGGGTCGATAGACGGCGATGTCGGCCTTGCCGTCGTTGTCGAAGTTGGCGTGGGCGATGGGCACGTCGCCGGTGGTGCCCCACTGCACGCGGAGTTCCTGGTTGGTGAGCGGGTCCTTGATGTACCAGGTGCCGTCGCTCGGGCGGAAGAGGGCCAGGTCGGCGTGGCCGTTGCCGAAGAAGTCGCTCGCCGGCAGGGGAATGTCACCTTGCTGTCCGTACTGGGTGGAGAGCGTTCGGCCGCTGACGGGGTCCTTGATGTACCAGGTGCCGTTGCTCGGCCGGAACACGGCCAGGTCGGCCGCGCCGTAGCTGGAATACGTGTGGCCGAAGAAGTTCGAGTTCTCGATGGGAATGTCGCCGGTGGTCCCCCACTGGAAGGAGACGGGGCGATTGTACGTCGGCTGGGCGTTGGGGTCGGTGTTGAAGTTGGAGGCGTTCAGGGCGCTGTACCAGGTGCCGTTGCTCTCGCGAAAGACAGTCATGTCGTTGCCGGCCGAGCCGTAGAGTCCGCGGGCGAAGGCGCTGAGCAATTGCCGGCCTTCCAGGCAATCCAGCGCGGGCCGGACCGCTCGTTCTTGTCGTCGTCGGCCCCGGCGCAACTTGACTTGATCGCTCGCGCCCTCTCCGAACCACTTCGCGATGTACTTGCTCATCGTCGTCCCTCCGGCCTCGGTCGGCTTGCGTCTTGGTCCCGTTCGTTTTCATCACCGCGAGCGCTCGTGGGGTGGGAATTGCGCGCGGGACTACGGCCGGGACAGGGCACGCCGGTTTTCTTGTCGTTGAGGTCCGGTCGCACCCGAAGCGATGAATGCTCGCCTCAGCGTGCTCGACTGGCTACGGTCACCATGTCAAATGTGGGCACGACTGCATGTTGACTTGGAGCGGGTCGGCTGTTTCTACAAGGTCATGAGGAAGGTCCACGACGATCGGTATCTCACCGGTCCCACCGAGTCAACGACGATCGCGTCGCGCGCGGCCCTTCCGTGACGCTCCGGGAGCGACGGCGCCGTCGCTCCGTGGTCGAACGCTCGGCGCAGGGTCCTTACCGAAACAAGCGCGGTGCGAAATCGTGAAGCGCGTAACGCCAGGTTTGCCATTCGTGGCCTAGGCCCGGGGCATCCCGAAAGACGATGTTCTTGGCCCCGGATTGACGCAGTGCGTCGTACAACTTGACGGCACTTGGATGGATCGTGGCGTCGAGACCAACCGTCCCGGAGTGCAAATACAGAAGGCCCACTTTGCGGTCGAACTCGGCGGGGTCGGCCAAGACGCCGTCGTAGGAGGTCTTGATGTCGACGTCGCGGACCCCGCTGAAGGCGCCCACGGTGGAGAAAGTGTCGAGATGGGCCAGACCGATGCGCATGGCTTGGCCAGCCCCCATCGACAAGCCCGCGATCGCGCGATGCTCTCGGTCCGCGCGAGTGCGGTAGGTCGCGTCGATCATGGGGACCAAATCCTTGAGGACAACGTCCTCGAAGGCGCCGCCGTCACCTCGCCCCCTCACGTTCGGCGCCGGCTGTTCGCCCGCACGCGTGGCGTAACCCTTTTCCATCACGACGATCATTGGCTGGGCCTCGCCGGCGGCCAGCAGGTTGTCCAGGATGAAGTTGACATGGCCCTGGCGGACCCAGCCCGTTTCGTCTTCACCACCCCCGTGTTGCAGGTAGAGGACCGGATATCGCCTGGCGGTGTCGTCGTCGTAGCCTGGCGGCGTGTAAACCAAGACATGTCGTGTTTTGCCCGTCACCTTGGACCCATACCAGAGTGAGCGGACTTCTCCGTGGCGCACGTCCTTGGCGAGATGGAAATCGACCCCTGGATCCGGAACCTCGATGCCGCTCGTCGGCTTACCCGTCCCGAAGAAGACGTCACTCGCGGGGTCGTTGACTAGCACGCCGTCTACTAGCAGAGCGTAGTAGTGAAAGCCCGGCACGATTGGCGGCGAGGTCATCGTCCAGTCGCCGTTTGGTCCGCGCTCCATGTCCCACGGGCCACCTGTCCCGAGCCCATAATTGCTGTGGACTTGGACCCTCTTCGCGTCGGGGGCCCGCAATCGAAACGTGACTCGTCGATCGGCGTGTATGCGCGGATAGGCGGCGTTGTTGACGTTGGTGGACGCGGGGCTTCCCTCGTCGCTCGTCGGCCCCGTTTCCTTTTTCGCGGGTGGGCCGTCGGGCGCGGGTCCACGAAAGAGCAACTGTGCAAAATGGAAGAGGTCGCTTTTCCAAACCTTGAAATCGTGCCCTCCGCCGGAGATGACCCTGTACCGATGCGGGACTTTTTTCTCGTCCAGCATGGAGTGGATGCCCTGACTGATCCTGAAGAGGCCGTCCTTGTCGCCGCAAGCGATGTAGAGCAATCGTAACTTCTTGGACGCTTCTTCTGGGTCCTTGATGAGTTCGGCGGGAGGTTTCGTGTTCGGCGCGGAGGAGAAGCCGCCGATCCAGGCGAATGTGTCCAAGTTGTTGAGCCCGAAGTTGAGCGATTGCCCGCCCCCCATGGACAGTCCGGCCAACGCGCGTGATTCCCGATCGGCCTTCACGGGGAACGTCTGCTCGATGAACGGCACCAAGTCCTTGAGCAGGTCCTTCTCGAAAGCGGCGAAGGCCGGTGATTGCTTGGGGATCGGGTCGCGCGCGGTCAGGTCCTTCGAGGCCCGGCCGTTGGGCATGACGACGATCATCGGCACGGCCTTCATGTCGGCGTAGAGGTTGTCGAGGACCACGTCCGGTGAGCCGCCACGTGCCCATTCGTTTTCGTCGCCGCCGATGCCGTGCAGAAGATAGAGCACAGGGTACTTCTTGTCCTTGGAGTAATCCGGCGGCAAGTAGACCCGCGCCTTGCGCATGATGCCCACTGTGCTCGAGTCGTACTCGACCATTTCCAGCTTGCCGCGCTCGACGCCTTCGCGGCGCACGTCGAAGCCCGCGGGTGGCGCGGGGAAGCCGCCATCATCGGACTCGGCCATCGCCGGCGCGGCGTTTGTGACCGACAACGTCCACGTGATGAGGAAAACGACGTGACCACTCATGGAGCATCCCTCCGAAGACGACTGACTGATCGATCCACCCGCTCGACTTCCTTCTTCTACCACGTCTCGACCCTTCGCGACATATGGACGAGGCCCCCGAGTCCTCATGGCAGGAATATGGAAGCCGAGCAAATCCAGGTCGTCGAGCGGAGGTCCAAGTAGCGCGACTCAGGGCTTTGATGGGGCCAGGGGGATGCGGTCCTTGGTACCGGCCCCAAGAAAAAAAAAGACCGGAAATCCTACGCGGCCTCCGCTTTGAGCTTCACATCCTCGATTTGACACTTGGCCATAACTTTGGCCACCGACTTCGTGGTCCTATTGACGGGATGGGCCTTTTCATTCCATTCGCGCATGAAGGCCATCATTCGTTCGGCCAGTTTCCACTATCGTGGAAGTCGGCGATTCGTAGGCGTTTCCGTCGCGCCATGCCAAACCACTGCTCGACTCGGTTCATCCACGAACAATGAACCGGGGGATGGTGAAAGACGAATCGCGGGTGCTCGGCCAACCGCGCCTGCACTTGCTTGCCTTTGTGCATTCGGAGGTTGTCCGGCACGATGTGGATCATTTTCGCCGACGCGGGGACCTCGCGATCGAGTTGCTCCAAGAAGCTGATGAATTCCGATTGACGCTCGCTCGACGCGGTCATCCCGTAGACCTTGCCCGTTCGGGTGTCGAAGGCCGCGAACGGGTTCAACGCGCCACAGCGACCGTATTCGTATCCGACCAAGGTCGGACGGTCCTCCTTCGCGGCCCGAGTCGGTGACTTCCGCGGACGCGGTTGCAGGCTGGTCATTTCGTCGACGCACTAGAGGTCCTCGTCGGACCGCAACGGTCACGTGTACAAGTCCCGAATCTCCTGGACTTGGTTGGCGAAGATCGCGTCCCGAGGCACCTTGGCCGACAACCACGTCTTCTGCCGCTACGGTTTGAGGCGGTGATGAAGGAGGATTTGACGCACCGTCTCCGCCGAGATCGACTTCACCACGCCGTCGTGGGCCAACTGTCGGGCGATCTCGGTGCAATCCCACTGCGACAGAGACCGCCCGACTTCATCCGGCCGTTGGCAGGCGATCTTCACCACGTGGATGGCGACCTCGGGGGGAAAAGACCGACTTTCGGCCGCGTCCGAGGCGATCACGCAATCCCTGGAGACGATCCTCCAGGAACCGCCGCACCCATTTCCGGACATGTTTCTCCGTGAGGACGACCAACCAGGCCACCGCGACCAGGGGCTGACCACCGGCGAACGCGAGGATCGCGCGACATCGCCGACCCACAACCCGCGGAGTGTTCTGGAACCGAAAGTGTTGTTCCAACTCGGCCCGTTCGAGCGTGGGCAAGACCATGTGCAGCGATGACTTGCGACCCCTCCTGGCATCCTCCTTGCAGTGCGATCCTGAGATGCCAGGATGATATCATGGCCGGAAGTCAGCCCCCGGGGAATTCCAGTCCTTATTTGCTGGGGGTGGTAATTCGCCGCAGGCGTGGGGAGAAAAGCAGGGAGGTGGCGGATGTGTGATCGGCGCCCCCCTCCCAGCCCCTTGATGCCGTCTTGGGTTCGTGGGGGAGGCTGACCTCTGGTCGGGCTGCTGGACCCGGCATGGCGGGCTCGGTGAAATCAAATCGTGGGGAGACTGGCAGCGCGCATGAGAAAAGGACTTACGCCTCATCGACGTAAGTCCTTTCAAAGTAATGCCGAAGAGAGGACTTGAACCTCCACGGGCATGGTTAGCCCACTAGGACCTGAACCTAGCGCGTCTGCCAATTCCGCCACTTCGGCCACTCGTTGATGACGTCTTCATCTTGGGGACCACCCAACCACATGTCAAGGCCGACCGTCCAAAGGCAGAGTACACCGGTCGTCGATCCGCGTCATCGACCCTTTGTCGAGGGTTTCGGTTACCGACCAGGATCGAACGTGTCCTGCGGTAGGCGGCGTAATCCTCCCATCAGGGAAAGCTGGGCAGAATGTCCCTCGTTCCTCCAGCCTATTCGCGGAGAAGCCGGGTTGCTATGATCCGGTCTCACAAATCATGGTTGCTCTCAAGCAGAACTCGAACGTTCTCGCTCCCAATCTGCTTGGCGACGAGACGTCACCGCTTTTCCACGTTCCCACGAGGAGTCGAAATCCACATGCTTCCCAAACTCGTCGTCGAGTTGATCGGCACATTCTTTCTCGTCTTCACCATCGGCCAGACCGTCATCGGCACGGAAGGCGCGGCGGCCGCGCTGGCCCCTTTGGCGATCGGCTCGGCCTTGATGGTGATGGTTTACGCGGGCGGACATTTCTCTGGCGGTCATTACAACCCCGCCGTCACCCTGGGAGTCACTTTGCGAGGAAAGTGCTCCTGGAAAGAGGCACCCGCTTACATGGGGGCCCAAATCGTCGGCGCCGTCCTCGCGGCCGTGATCGTCCTCTTCTTGAAGGAAGGTGTGAAGGCCACACCCGGCGATCGCGACGTGTTGAAATCGCTCGTCGCTGAGTTCCTCTTCACATTCGCACTCGTTTACGTGGTCCTCAATGCGGCCACCGCGAAGGGGACATCAGGGAACTCGTTCTACGGCTTGGCGATCGGATTCACCGTGATGGTCGGTGCCTTCGCGGTTGGCGGGGTCTCGGGAGGCGCCTTCAATCCGGCGGTCGCGGTGGGCGTCACCGTGATGAACCTCTCGACAGTGCCCCACTTGCTGGTTTGCCTACTCGCGGATTTCGCGGGCGGCGCGGCCGCGGCCGCTCTTTTCAAAGCGTTCGACATGGGCGGTGACAAAGCCTAAGGCGTCGAACCGTCCCAGTCTCAGTTGGGGGGCCTATAAGGCTCCTCTTCGTTGGTCGAACGTGATCATTCAGCCTCGTCGGCGAAACTCGGGTCATGCTCCCGCGGGGAGTCCGGTCGCGGGGGATCCTACCGCGATCCAACCGCGAACCCAGAATCGCTCGCATGGCCCTTGGGGCCCTCTCCTTCAGGGCCATGCAAGATGGACATGGGAGAGGGCCGACCTTACTTCTCGGCGCTCGATGGATAGAATGCTCAGGTCCCTTGACCTGTCGTTTCGCCCTCTTCTTGAGTTTGGATCGGCTTGTTCATGTCCGAAAGCCAGCGCTCCTCCCGCCTCTCGCCCACCACGAGCTGGACCGTCCTGACCGACGCCCCTCTTCGCGGCTTTTCCCTGGCGCGCGAGGAAGGGCTCATCCTCGCCTGGGACGAGGCCGATCAACTCTATCTTTTCGACCTGAGCGGCAACCGGGTCGCGAGTAGTCGCGCCCCGGGAAAGGTCGTCAACGCGGTCGCGAGTGATACGGGCTCCTTGTATGTCGTTCTGGGCGAGAACGGGATGCTCTGGCTGCTGGGGCAGGGGCTGGAGCCGATCGCGGAACGTCCCACCGGCATCGACGCGTCCGCCTTGGCCGTGGACCCCCACGGACGCTACGTCGCCATCGCGTCGAAGGTCGGGTCGCACGCCTTGTTCACACGCTACGGCAAGCCGGCCGGACAATTCGAGTCCAGGCAACCGGTCGGCCACCTCGCCTTCGTGGCCGACGCGCCCCTCTTGATCGCCGCGTCCAACTTCGGCGCGATCATGGGTTTCGAATTGGTCCCAAGCGGTGGCCCAAGCAAGCTGCGACTCGATCTGCTTTGGCAACAGAACCTCCTCTCGAACGTCGGCCGCCTGGCCCTCACCGGCGACGGCCGGATGATCCTGGCGAGTTGCCATACCTTCGGCGTCCATCGCTTCGACCTCGAAGGGAACATTGAAGGGGCCTACCACCCAGGCGGCTCGGCCACGCACGCCGTGCCGGATTTCGTCGGCCGCAACATCGCGGTGGCCACCATCGAAGGGGAACTCTCCCTGCTGAACTCTACCGGCAACGTCCGCTGGCAAACCGGCCTGCCACGACCAATCGTCGCGCTTCAGGTCGACGCCCTCGGGCGTTTCGTCATCCACGGGATGAACTCGGGTGAGATCACGAGGCTCGACCTCGACGGCTCGACCAAGCCCGCGGGACCGTCACCGGCCGGCCGGGCCCTCTCGGGCCACCTCCGCGACCCCGACTGGACGCTGACGGTTGCCCATAGTGAGGAACAGGCCGACTTCGCCGTCTTGGCCGTGCTGGACGAGCCCCCGCGCATCGGCTTCATCACCACGCGGAACCGCCTTCAGGTTTACACGACCGACGGCAAGGCCCTGGGACAAGCCCCGGAAATCACGGGGATCGGCCGGATCATCCGCACGGCGCCCGGCTACCTCGCCGCGGCCACCGACCGCTGCTTGGTCCTCTACGACGCCGAGCAGAACGGCGCCCAGCGCATCGACCTGGACCTGGTGGAACTGACGCACATGGTCTTCCGTCCGCGATCATTCGGCCTTGCCCTGGTGCAGGAGCAATACCGCGTGGGCCGGGCGGGCTTGAACGGTCGCTGGGCCTGGAGACGCGAGTTGGCCTCATCGATCGAAGAGATCGCGCTGGACCGAGGCGACCGCCTGGCCGCAACCGACGCCGAAGGCCACCTCGTGCTCTTCGACGACGAGGGACAGCCGAAAGAGATCACGTTGGCGGCGCCTGCGGAGCCGTGCCTTCTGATCGAGGCCCCCGAGCGGTCCCCCGATGCGGTCTCGTGGCTCGCCCTGGCGCGTCGCCTGCAATGGCTACGAGGTCTCGACCGCAACGGCAAAGTGATTTGGGAGGTCCGATTGGAGTTCGAGGCATGGCAGCTACTGCGCTTGGGGCCATTCGCACTGGTACTCGCGCCCGACGGTCGCGTGGTGGCGGTTGACGGAAGTGGGAAGGTGCGAGGAAAAGGGCAAGGAGGGGACGCGAAGTCGGTGTACACGTCGGGCCCGCGAGGCGAACCGATTCGGGTCTCGCGTCAGGGAGTGAACCTGATTACGACGGACCTAACTGGTCGAGTGCTCTGGAGGACGATCGCGTCTTCAGCAGTGGGCCCGATCGGGACGGGTCGAACGGGAGTGGCGGCGATGATCGGCCGCTCGCTCGCCTGGTTCGGCGCGAACTCGTCCTAATCGCCACTGCTTGCGTGGTGAGAGGAATGACGACACTGGTCGGCCTTGAAACGAATCGATGGTCTCGCTAAAGTTCAATCAGACGGAAGAGGAAGCCGATCTTCTCACGTGAGAACGAAGGAGATTATCGCTTTTTTCCGACAATCGGGAGGGTCCCGACTCCTTCCGAAGAGATACGGGGCGTAGCTCAGCTTGGCTAGAGCGCACGGTTCGGGTCCGTGAGGTCGGAGGTTCAAATCCTCTCGCCCCGACTAGACGTAAAGCTAACTGCGACACAGAGAAGCAATCTGCCTGACGTCGAGTCACATAGGTCGCTAGATCGGGGTTGTCCGCTTTCGTGTCCGTAAACCGGGACGAAGGCGGTCGAGCCCAGGTGAGTTAGGAACCCGGTGCGAGGCGGTCAGCCCGCCAAGACTTGCCCACCACGCACCGGGCTCGGGTGCTTCACCAGCAAGAGTTCCTCTTGTTCGGGAGCAAGCATCCATGCCTCGCCCTGCCAAGCCTTATCTCTGGCGTGGTTGGTACGTCACCAACCTCGGCGGTCAGCGTCACCGCCTCTGCAAAGAGGCCGAGGTGATCAGGGTCGCCCGTGAGGCGATGCTGCGGCTCCGTGGCGAGATCGAAGAGAACGATGGTCGCCCGTTCCCTCGACTGACCGTCACGGAAATGACCGCCCTCTTCCTCGACTCCGTGAAAATCGAGCGGACGGACTACACGTACCAGGACTATCGACGCTGGCTGACCCACTTCGCCGGGAAGCACGGACATCGCCTGGCCCGAGACATCACCCCGCAACTCGCCCGTGAGTTCCGCAACGGGATCGCTGACGGCACTTGGGTCCGCAACCGGCAATCCCCGCAGCCGTACAAACCCAAGACGGTGAACCACGCCCTCATCGCCCTCAAGCGATGCTGGAACTGGGCCATCGAGAACGAGTTGATCCCGCCGAAGAACCCCTTCAAGCGACTGCCCCTGCTGCACGCCGAGGGCAGGCAGCGGGTGATGACCGACGAGGAATTCCGGTCGCTCCTGCGGTTCTCTTCCGACGCCCAGTTCCGGCGAGTCCTTATCGCCCTTTGCTACACCTCGGCGAGACCCGGAGAGGTGCGGAAGCTGACCTGGGCGCAGGTGGACTGGGACAATCACCCCTGGGTGATCCACCGGCACAAGAGCAGCCGCACATCCAAGACCCCGGTCCCGAAGACCATCCCGATGTGCTCGGTGGTCGAGAACCTCCTGCGATGGCTCCAGAAGCGGGGCAGCCACCAGCCATATGTGTTCTTGAACTCGCTGGGTCGGCCGTGGACGAGGTGCGCCTTCGTGCAGCGCATGGATAGCCTGCGAAAACGGGCAGGGATTGCCGCTGACGAGAACGGCGAGAACCTCGTGCTCTATCATCATCGTCACACCTTCCTGACCGCTGCGGCCTCGAATGCGGGCATTTCGGGGCCTCTGCTCCAGCAACTCGCCGGGCACACCGACCCGAGGATGACGCAGAAGTACGCCCACCTCGCCAACCGGGAGATCGTCCGAGCCGGTCAGCGGGTCGCCGAGTCCCTGCGGCCCCGCAAGCCGGGCAAGTGACGGTCGATGAGGCCCTGAAGGGCCGATCGGGGCGGCACTGGCGATGTGCCGCCCTTCTTGCTTTCGAGCCAGGCATCCAGATCGCTCCTGGCGATCCGCCAGAGCGGACGTGAGATCGTCCCGACATTGGAGGCAGGCAGTTCGCCGCTTCGGATGGCCCTTCTGACGTGGGGGTCGGAGATGGCCGCAACTCCCGACACTTCCTTAATCGACGAGGATAGTGCCCTGCTCGGAAATCGGAGGCTGCTTGTCGGGGCGACCCAGGCCCCTCTCGATCCGTTCGAGTCTTTGGGCGATGGCGGCGAGCATTGCAGCCGATTTGGAATTGTGATCGGGGACGTGCTTGGCAATCGGCGTGGTGGGGCACGCCTGCAAACGTCTTGTCTTCAACATCGGTGCATGATCGACAACGGAGAGCCGAGTTCCTGTTGGCGGGTACTCAGCGCCCACCGAGTCCCCTCGCACCGGCGTCAAGGCTTCATGCCCTGAGAATCGCAGGCCGAGCTACCTCCGGGGTTTTCTATACCGCCTGCGATGGCGGTCGCCGATTCCGTGTTAGAGTCGTTGTCGCTCGTTGCCCTAAACAGGGTCGGCCCGGTCGGCGCTTATCCGCTTGCTGCTTGTTTCCGCACGCTCTGCTTATTCGCCTCCCTTCCTCCTCCCCTTCGGCTTAGTCCTCAGTAGATCGCCAGTGAGGTGCAGACAGGCGGGATGATCGGTTGTAAGCTGAC
>CALLYK010000351.1 GCA_937858365.1 uncultured Isosphaeraceae bacterium
GCGGTTCACGAACCCCTGCATCGCCAGGCCGATCTGACGCGCGTTGTTCAGACATTGGTTTTCACGCGTGCAACCAGTACGAATTCCCCAAATTTCCGGGAAGAATATCCGTGACCCCGCGGCACCGGCGATCAAGAGGACGACGCCGAGGGGAACAAGTGCCAAGGATGCACGGTTGTTCGCGGACTTGACCCGGTCATCGCGTTCCGTCCCGCTCGTCCACGGGATCGCGAGGGAACGCCCGCACTTTGGACACGGGGATGAGCGACCGGCGAACTCGGCCTTCGCCCGGAGGACCTCACCGCATGAGCAGGTGACTTGAATCGGCATGGTCGAACGTCCGTCTCATCGGCGACACGATCCAAAGGAATGATGCCGATGGCCCTATGTAGCCTACCGTGAACATTGCGTCAGTGACACGGGGCGGGAGGGAGCGTGCTAGAATCCCCCCTGAATCCTGGTCGTCCCAAGACATCCCTCCGAAGGGCCGCGCCGCCGTGAGACGCATCCTTGTCACCGGTTCCATCGCTTACGACTACATCATGGTCTTCCCCGGTCGCTTTCGCGACCACATCCTTCCCGAGAAGATGCATATCCTCAGCGTCTCCTTCTTGGTGGATTCCCTCAAGCGCATGAAGGGCGGCACGGGCGCCAACATCGCTTACAACCTGGCCTTGCTGGGCGAACGACCCGTGCTCGTCGGGACCGTCGGCGAAGACTTCGGCGAGTATCGCCAGTGGCTCGACGATCGCGGTGTCGACACGTCGGCCACCAAGGTCGTCTCGGGCGAATTCACCGCCTCTTGCTTCATCAACACCGACCTTCAAGACAACCAAATCACCGCCTTCTATCCGGGCGCGATGGCCCATTCGGCCTCGCTCTCGCTCCGCTCGTTCGACGCCACCCCTTACGACCTCGTCGTGATCGCCCCCAACGACCCGACCGCCATGGCCAAGTACGCCGCCGAATGCACCGAGCACGGCGTCCCTTACCTGTACGACCCCTCCATGCAACTCCCCCGCATGACCGGCGACGAGTTGAAGGAAGGCATGAAGGGGGCCAAGGTCCTGGCCGGGAACGATTACGAGTTCGGCATGATGGCCGAGAAGCTGGGTCTGTCGGAAACCGAGCTCCGCAAGGCCGTGCCCGTGACCGTGATGACCCGCGGCGAAGCGGGCGCCTTCATTACCGTGGACGGTCAGGAATACGACATTCCCCCAGCGAAGACCGAGCGCGTGGCCGACCCCACGGGCGCCGGCGACGCCTTCCGCTCCGGGTTCGTCGTGGGCATGAAACGCGGCTTCTCTTGGCCCGTGGTGGGACGCCTCGCGGCCCTGACCGCTTGCTACGCGATCGAAAACCCGGGCACGCAGGCCCACTCGTACACGTTGCGTGAGTTCGTCGATCGCTACACGGCGAACTTCGGACCGAGCGACGAAGTGGCCCGCTTGCTCGCCTAAGGGGCCATGGCCAACACGACCCGCACGTTCATTGCTGTGGAGGTCCCCAAGGGGCCGAGTGACCAACTCGGCCGCCTTCAGCGGTCGCTCGGGCCCGAGGCGCCCAACGTCCGATGGGTGGCCCCCGAACACTTCCATATCACGCTCGCGTTTCTGGGCGATGTCCCCCATAACGACATCGCCCCGCTCTGCCGGGCCGTCGGCGACGCGGTGGCCCCATTCGATCGGTTCGAGCTGCGGCTCGAAGGTCTGGGCGCCTTCCCGTCGCCCCAAAAACCGCGCGTGATTTGGGTGGGCGCGATCGGTCCTGGGGCCGACGCCCTCGTCAAGCTGCAACGGGCCGTGGCCGACGCCGTGAACGCGGCTGGGCACCCGCCCGACGAACGCTTCCACCCCCATGTCACCATCGGTCGACCGAAACCTGGTCGCGGCAAGCCGACCGACCTCGCTCCCATGATGCCACGCTATCAAACCTGGTCGCCGGGCTCGCTTCGCGTCGTCGAGGTGGTCACGTTCTCATCGACCCAGACCGCCGAAGGCCCCATCTACGCCCCGCTGGCCCGCGCAAAACTGCGTGGCCTCGAAGCGAGCGACTGAGAGCGGCTCGCAAGATAGGTCCCCAAAAAAACCGGACCGGCCCCTTGACGGCCTTGCGAATGCCGTGTACGATCCCCCATGTAGTGTACAGATACACAACACGGACTGGGTGGGGAGGACGACCGTGGCGAAGAAGCAAGGGGCGGCCGAGGCGAAATCGGCCCCGCAATCGGCCGAGCAGAAGGCGCTTCACAACGCGATCGGCCTGATCGAGAAGGCGTTTGGCGCCGGCGCGATCATGAAGCTGGGCGAGGGGAGTCATCTTGAAATCGAGGGGATCAGCACGGGGGCCCTTTCGCTGGACCTGGCGTTGGGTGGGAAAGGGCTGCCTCGGGGCCGGATCATCGAGTTGTTCGGGCCGGAGTCGAGCGGCAAGACGACCATCGCCCTCCACGCGATCGCCAACGCCCAGAAGACCGGAGTGGCCGCGTTCATCGACGCCGAGCACGCGCTCGACCCGTCGTGGTGCAAGCGTCTGGGGGTGAAGATCGAGGACCTGCTCATCAACCAGCCAGGTTCCGCCGAGGAGGCCCTTCAGATCGCCGAGATGCTGGTGATGTCCAACGCCGTCGACATCATCGTGGTCGATTCCGTGGCGGCCCTTGTGCCCAAGGCCGAGTTGGAAGGGGAGATTGGCGACAGCTTCGTGGGCGTCCAGGCCCGACTAATGAGCCAGGCCCTCCGCAAGCTGACCGGCGCGGTCTCGCGATCCAAATGTGTCCTCATTTTCATCAACCAGATTCGCGAGAAGATTGGGGTGATGTTCGGCAGTCCGGAGACGACGCCTGGTGGTCGGGCCTTGAAGTTCTACAGCTCCTGCCGGATCGACGTGAGGCGCATCGGCCCGGTGAAGGAAGGAGAGGAAGTGGTCGGCTCGCGCGTGAAGGTGAAGGTGGTCAAGAACAAGGTCGCGCCGCCGTTTCGCGTCTGTGAGTTCGACATGATGTACTCGAATGGGATCTCCTTGGAAGGGGACCTCCTCGACCTGGCCCTGGCCGACAAGCTCGTCGAGAAGTCGGGCTCTTGGTTCAACCGGGGCGACACGCGGCTGGGGCAAGGGCGGGAGAACACCAAGCAATACCTCAAGGAGCACCCGGAGCTCGTGGAGGAGTTGACGCGCGAGGTCCTGGCCCATCGCGGGGCGAGCGTCAACGGGGCCTTGAACGACGACAACGAGGCCGAGGAGGTCGAGTAAGCCCAGTGGCGGCGACGGCCTTCTTCCCCCGGCGCGAGGCGACCTCACCCCTCGTCCGCGCCGGGGCCCTCGAATCCTGGGACCACCCGGGGGCGGACGGTGGACGATATCGACGTCGAGCGGAACAAGCTGGTCATTCGGAGGTTCCTCGAAGCGGTCGTGAACACCGGTGAGACGGACCTCCTGTCCGAGTTGGTCTCGCCCGCTTGCGAGGAGACCGACGGCAGGGTCCGCGTCCATCGCGGTGTCGAAGGGATGGCCGAGCACGTCCGGGCCGTCCGTCAAGTCTATGCCGACCTCCACCTCACAATCACGCGTCAGATTGCCGAGGGCGAGTGGGTCGCGACCCAGTTCATGGCCAGGGGCACGCACGCCCGCGAGTGGCTGGGCGTCCCCGCGAGTGGAATGGTCATGACATTCTTCGGAGTGAACATAGACCGAATCGTGGATGGTAAGATCGTCGAGCACGGGGGCTCGGCCGACATGCTCGGTCCCTACTTTGAGGCGGGTCTCCTCAAGCCGACGGCCCCCTAGCCGATCGCCTTGGCGATCCCGAAGGCTGCGGCGGCGGCCAGGCCGCCGATGAGGGTCGTTTGCAAGGCGGACCGCCAGGGCCGCGTGCCGGTGAAGCGTCCCTTCACATAACCGAAGACCAAGAGCGCGAGAAGCGTCACACCCACGGAAACCTGAAGGGCCATGGAGGCGTCACTCAGCAACATGTAAGGCAGCAGCGGGACCAAACCCCCGGCGACATAGGCGCCCGCGATCGTCCCGGCGCTGGTGAGCGCCCGGTGGCGGTCGGGTCGTTCCAGACCCAGCTCGAAGCGCATCATAAACTCGACCCACGCCTCGTGATTGGCCTCAAAGCGACGCAGTATCGGCTCGATTTCCTCGGTAGTGAGTCCGTAACCTTCGAAGACCTCGGCCACTTCGGCCCGCTCTCGATCGGGGAGTTCGACCACCTCGCGGACCTCGCGTTCGCGTTCGGTGTCGTAGTGTTCGGCGTCTCCTCGAGCGGCGAGGAATCCCCCCAGACCCATGGCGATCGAGCCCGCGGCCACTTCGGCCAGGCCCGCCGTGACCACGATCGCCGTCGAAGCGACCGCACCGGAAAGGCCCGCCGCCAAGGCGAAGGGCACGGTCAAACCATCGGCCATGCCAATCACGATGTCGCGCACAGTGGCGCCCGCGCTGAAGTGCTTCTCGATATGTGGGGTTTGAGGCATGTTCAGACCTTTATGGGGTGATCAAGCGGTGGGTCCACGACGGCGGCGGGCGTCTTCCCCGAACGCCTCGCGCTCAAACGGGTTCTCGTAGTAGGCGCTTCGGGTCCGGCACCACGACCAGACGCCCGCCACCACGTACGCAGGGAGGAAGAACGGGCCCCAACGTTCGACCTGACGAACGTGGACATGTTCATGGTCGCGGCAACGGTCCAAGGAGAGGGGGTCGCAACCAATGATCACGTGGCCAAGCGTCATCGCCGCGAAGCCGAACCGGTCGGCCAGCCAAGAGGCGAAGCCCCCGTGGAACTCGATCACTCCGCGCCGGACTTGGGCGCGACCGCGTGTCGCGAGTGTCAAGACACCCACGGTGAGCCCGAACGCGGAGGTGGGTGCGGCCCACGTGTAACGCGCGGCCCGTCCCAGGCGGGTTGGGTTCCGTCGCTCTCGCGGGGCCCGGCTCATGGTCAAGTCCGCCAAGGGTCGGTCGGAGTAAGGTCCTCGGGCCCTCACTCTAACGAATCTCGCCATCGCGGTCAGTGCCTTCAGGGGCACATCGCCGGGGCCTTTCATCTGGCCTTGACGACCGACCCAACGCGGGTTAACAGTCTCAGACCTCGCGGACCGATTTGAGTGGCCAGGGGCCCCCGCCGTCATCGAATGAGGTTCGCTTCCGTGTCACGCTTCTTGATTTGACAGCATCGATTTCTTCGAGCCCCGAGGCCCCACCAGATGGACTTCCAGCTTTCCGACCTCGAGCGGCATTGGCACGACTCGGCGGTCGACTTCGCTCGGACCCGGCTGTCGGACGACGTGCGCGACCGCGATGAACGCCGCGAGTTCTGGCGGGAAGGTTGGGACCGCTGCGCCGAGTTCGGCATCCTCGGTTTGCCCGTGCCGGCCGATTACGGCGGGCGAGGCTTGGACCTGAGCACGACGATCGCGGCGATGGAGGGCCTTGGTTACGCTTGCCCGGATGGGGGCCTTCTCTTCGCGGTCAACGCCTGCTTGTGGACGGTCGTGCTGCCGATCCTGAGGTTCGGCACGGTCGAACAGCGTCGGAGGTTTCTGCCGCCCCTGTGCGAGGGCCGGACCATCGGGGCCAACGCGGCCAGCGAGACCGGGGCCGGTTCCGATGTGTTCAGCATGAAGACATCGGCAACTCGCGGGGCGGACGGCTGGGTCCTGAACGGTCGGAAGACCTGGTGTACGGCCGCGACCGTGGCCGACCTCTTCGTGCTCTTCGCGGCCACCGACCCCGAGCGGCGGGCCCTGGGTGTCTCGGCCTTCCTCGTGCCGGCCGACACGCCAGGTCTGCGGGTCTTGCGTGAGGTCCCCAAGATGGGCACGCGCACCGCCCCGATGGGCGAGGTCGAACTGGTGGATTGCCGCCTGCCGGCCGATGCGCTGCTGGGTCGCGAGCATCGTGGGGCCGAGGTCTTTCAGGCCGCCTTGGAATGGGAGCGAGGCGGGATCTTGTCTCCCGCCCTGGGCACGATGCGCAGGCAGTTGGAACGTTGCGTCGAGCACGCGCGTAAACGCGAGCAGTTCGGACAACCGATCGGCAAGTTCCAGGCCGTCAGTCATAAGATCGTCGATATGTCGATCCGTTTGGAGACGGCCCGCTTGATGGTCCGGAAATACGCCTGGAAGAAGGACCGCGGCGAAGACGCGGCGACTGAGGCGAGCATGGCCAAGGTGCATGTCGCCGACACCTTCATCGCCAACAGTCTCGCGGCGGTGCAGGTCTTCGGGGCCTCGGGATACGCCGTCGAAACGGGCCTGGAGCGCGATCTGCGCGACAGTGTGGGCGCGACGATCTACTCGGGCACAAGCGAGGTCCAGCGCAACATCTTGGCACGCCGTTTGGGCCTCTGATCGCGGGGCCCGACTCACGCGGGGCCGCTGCGCCCCCCCCGAGACCGGCCGAAAATGCGACAATCGTCCGAGAGGGGGGCTTCCTCCGGGCCTGAATCGCCTATAATGAAGGGTATCGCGCGGCCGCTGACGCTTCACGAACGCGCGGGGAGGGCCGGACATGGCTGTGGGCACCGAACCGAATGAAAGCGGCACCCTGCTCGACTATGAGCAGTTCATTGACTATCAGTTGCGTGAGACCCGCGCGAAGATCAAGACGACCGACATCGTCACGGCCCTGGTCGCGCTCGTCTCGGCCTTGATCGGTGTCTTGCTTCTGGAAGTGGTCTTGGACCATCGTGTCGGCTTGCCCCTCTTCGTGCGCGGCGTCCTTTTTTATGGGTGCCTTCTCGGCTCGTTGGGGGTCTTGGCGTGGTTCGTGGTCCGGCCGCTGATGGCCCGCATCAACGGTCTTTACGCGGCCAGGACGATTGAGTCGGCCGACCCTGAGTTCCACAACAGTCTGATCAGTTACCTGGAGCTTCGGGAGCGGCCGGAGGCCATCTCGCCCACTGCACTGGCCGCCATCGAGGCCCGCGCCGTGCAAGACCTGACGCGGGTCTCGCCCGACGCGGTCGTCGACCAGCGCCGCTTGATCCAGAGTTGTTACGCGCTCGCGGCCATCGTCGCGGCGTTCTGTCTTTACTGGCTCGTCTGTGCCAAACCGCCGGGAGATTCGATCCGGCGGGCCTTGCTCTTCGACGTGGCGCGGCCCACCAACACACGGCTCGTGAACATCAAGCCGGGCGACGACCCCGAGAAGACGCTCGTGATCACGGGTTCGAACGTGCCCTTCGCGGTGCATTCCGAGGGGGTCCGGCCCGCGAAGATCGTCCTGCACTACTCGACGGACGGAGGCAAGTTTTATTCGCAAGCCGAGTACGCGCCCGGGCCCGAGCGCGGCGACCCCTGGCAGACCACGCTCCGCAACGTCCAACGCGAGGTGAAGTACTACCTGACCGGTGGCGACGCGACCTCCAAGACCTTCACGCTCAACGTCTTGCCCGCGCCGATGGTCACGTCGGTCACGCACGACCTGGAGTTCCCCAAGTACACGGGCGTGCCGCCACGGAAGGGGGTCGAGGGGGGCAACATCGAGGCGATCGAGGGGACCTGGGTCACGCTCCACGCCAAGACGAACCAGGCGGCGAGCTGGGGTCGCGTGCAATTCGGCAAGGCGGGTGTCGAACCCCGCAACATGGGCACCGACGGCGACCCCCAGTCGCTCACCGGCCAGTTCCCCGTCACCGAAGACGGCTCGTACACGATCCGCCTCAAAACGACTGACGGCCAGGTCAACCCCGACCCGGTCGTCTACGAGATCAAGGCGATCAAAGACCAGCCGCCCACGGCGCAGTTCTTGCGGCCCGCGCAACCGATCATCCAGAAGCCAAGCAACGCGCGGGTGACGTTCGAGGTCGAGGCGGCCGACGATTTCGGCGTGGCGCGGGTGGAGTTGAACATCCAGCGCCAGAAGGACGACTCGGCGCCGATCATTCGGGTCTTCCCACAGGAGAAGGTCACGAAGAAGTTCCGGGCGACCGACACGCTCGACCTGGCCCCGCTCAAGCTGCCCGCGGGCACGAAGCTGGAATACTGGGCGAAAGTGACCGACAACAAGGAGACTTCGCCCAACGCGGTGGAGTCGATCCATCAGATCATCGAGATTGTCGCACCTGCCTCGCCTCAAGAGTTGCAAAAGCAAGAGGAGCAAGAGAAGGAGCAACAGCCGCCGCCCCCCGATCAGGACCAGCAACAACAGCCGGCACCGACGAACGCGCAACGTCCCGACGCCGAAAACCCGCCGCCGCAGCCAGGGGACCGTCCCCAACCTAAGGGTGACAGCAACCCAGCGGACCAACAGCGGCAACCGCAGGGCGAAGGCCATCAGGGTCAAGGCGAAAAAGACATGACGCCTGACCAAGAGAAGGAACTCTTCGACAAGCTGCAAAGGGCGGTAGACAAACAACAACCCAAGAACGAACAGCGAAAACAGCAAGGGGCAAACGACCAATCAAACCCGGCGGAAGGCGACCCCTCGAAGGGTGAGTCGGCGAAGAACGAGTCGGCGAACGCCGGCCCCTCGAAAGGTGAGCCTTCGAAGGGCGAGCGCTCCAAAGGCGATCCATCAAAAGGTGATCCCTCGAAGGGTGATCCGACGAAGGGCGAGCGCTCCAAGGGCGATCCATCTAGGGGCGACCCGACCAAGGGCGACCCGACGAAGGGCGACCCAACGAAAGGAGATCCTTCCAAGGGCGACCCGACGAAGGGCGACCCGACCAAGGGCGATCCCTCAAAAGGTGACCCGACGAAGGGCGATCCCACGAAGGGCGATCCCTCAAAAGGTGATCCGACGAAGGGCGACCCGACCAAGGGTGATCCTTCCAGAGGTGATCCGACGAAGGGCGACACCTCAAAAGGTGATCCCTCAAAAGGCGATCCGACGAAAGGCATTCCTTCCAAGGGAGACCCATCAAGAGGTGACCCCAAGAAAGGAGACCCGTCGAAGGGCGACCCAACAAAGGGCGATTCGTCGAAAGGCGACCCCACCAAGGGTGATCTCAGCAAGGGCGACCCAAGCAAGGGTGATCTCAGCAAGGGCGACCCAAGCAAGGGTGACCCCTCCAAGGGCGACCCAAGCAAGGCGGCACCGACCAAGGGCGGCGGCGGAAACCCGAAGGGAGAGCTTCCCAAGGGTGACCCCGATACCTCTCAACCCTCCCCTCGAGCCCAGGAACGTGCCCCTGCCAAAGGTGAGAACATCAACCCAGGCACAGGCGGCGGCCCCGCCGATTTTGCCCGCAAAGTCCGCGAAATGCTCAAGGACGAGCAAGCCGCCGCCAAGCTGGAACAAGATACAGGCATGACACGATCGGACCTTGAACAGTTCGTCGAACGGTTCGAGAAGAAAGCACGCGCCGCCGGTCGCGAGGCCGGTACGTTCGAGGGGGGTGATGATCCCGGACAAGAATTGTCCAGCGACCCCAAGCTCCCAGGCATGGCCCAAGGTTCCAGCTACGGCCAGCGCGTCCAACGCGGTGGGACGACCGCCCCCAAAGACACCGGCACCGACAACATCCAAGGGGCCCGCTCGGTGGCCCCCGCCCGTGTGAAGTCGCGTTACGACGCTTACCTGAAGGGCCTTTCCAAGTCCGCCCCGAGTGCTCCCAGCCCCGCCCCCGGCACGCCGGGTTCGGGAGATCGCCGCTGAGTCTCCGACCCAGATGAGGCCCCGATGTCCGTCGCGAGTCTGCCGCCACGCCGTCATCTGGTCTCATTCGACCCACGTGACCTGCCCCATCACTTCACCGACACCCTCGTCATCGGCGGCGGACTCGCCGGACTCCGCGCGGCCCTCGGCGTCCACGAGCCCTTCCGCGTCTTGGTCGTCACGAAGGGTGAGGTTCGTGAAAGCAACAGCTCTTACGCGCAAGGTGGTATTGCGGGCGTCCTCGACCCCGATGACCATTTCGACGACCACATCGCCGACACGCTCGCCGCGGGGAAAGGGCTCTGCGACCCCAAGGTCGTGACCATGGTGGTCAGCGAGGCCCCCACCCGAATTCGCGAACTCATGAACTGGGGCACTCGCTTCGACCAGCAAGACGGTCAAGTCGCGCTCGGTTTGGAAGGGGGACATTCCCACGCTCGAATCGTCCACGCCCTGGGAGACGCCACCGGGCGCGAGGTGATGCGGGCCGTGATCGCCCAGGCCCAGGCGAGATCGAACGTCCGCATCTGGCAAAATAGCTTCACAATTGACCTATTGACATACGAAGGGCGCTGTCGAGGGGCCTTGATCTGGGACGAGCGCCGCGGACCGGCCCTCATTTGGGCCCGCGCGGTACTCTTGGCCACCGGCGGCGCCGGGCAGCTTTATCGCGAAACGACCAACCCATCCATCGCCACTGGAGACGGCCACGCCCTTGCCTATCGGGCGGGGGCCGAGGTGCGCGACCTCGAATTCATGCAGTTTCATCCGACCGTGCTCTATATCGCCGGTTCCTCGCGCCACTTGCTGACCGAGGCCCTGCGCGGTGAAGGGGCCTATCTCCGAGACCGCGACGGCGACCGCTTCATGGTCGGGGCCCATCCCTTGGCGGAGCTCGCACCCCGAGACGACGTCTCACGCGCGATCGTGGCCCGAATGGCCGCCACCCAACATCCCAACGTTTATCTCGATCTTCGACATTTAAATGCGGATCATATCAAGAGGCGGTTTCCCGGCATCGTTCAGCTTTGCCTCGGCTTCGACCTTGACATTACGAGGGACCTCATCCCCGTGCGGCCCGGGGCCCATTACTACATGGGCGGCGCGACCGTCGATCTCGACGGCCGGACCACACTGCCAGGTCTTTGGGCGGCCGGCGAAGTCACCAGTAGCGGCCTGCACGGGGCCAACCGCCTCGCTTCCAACAGCCTTTTGGAAGGACTCGTCTTCGGGGCCCGCGCGGCCGATTCGATTTGGGAAGAACTCAGGCGCGACGGTCCGGTCCGTCTCGACGTCCCGCCCATCTCGGGCGACGCCCCACCTCGCCATGCCGCTCCGCTCGACCTGGCCGACATCCGCGACTCGCTTCGCTCTCTCATGTGGCGCCGGGTCGGTGCCACCCGCGACGGCGCCGGCCTTCGCGAAGCGGGCGAACAGGTCGGCTATTGGTGCGGCTACGCTTTGGGGCACGTCTTCGACGACCCCGCCGGCTGGACCCTTCAGAACCTGCTGACCATCGCCAAGCTAGCAATCGAGGCGGCCACGCGACGCTTGGAGTCGCGCGGCGCCCACACGAGGACCGACTACCCCGAGACCGACCCGGCCTGGGCGAGGCACATCGCATTCACCCGACCGTGACTTGGGGTTCACTCGGGCAAGTACTTGGCGCGGAGTTCCTCGAAGCGCTTCTCCTCGCGGAGCGAGTCGAGGTCCGGGTCGCTGAGGAAGAGTTCCTTCGGGCTGGGCGGCTGGGCGAACTCACGGTCGAGGAAGCCGAGTTCCAGGGCCTCTTCCAGGGAGGCGAGCGCTTTCTCTTTCTCGCCGGTCATGCTATAGGCGCATGCCTCGTTATAGACGGACGTGACGAGAATGCCCGGTATGTCCGTGAATGGGTCTTTCTGCCCCTTCAAGGTCCTGGCCAGCTTGGCGGAGCGTAAAAACAAGGGCGCGGCCTCGTCCCACCGCTTGCTCTTGGACAACGGGAAGCCCTTCTCTTGGAGCCATTCCGTGAGGCGGACCCGACACATGACGAGTTCCGGGTCCTCGACCAAGGCCTTCTCGGCCAGGTCGATCGCCGCGTCGAGGTCCTCGCGCCGTCGGGCCGCGACGGCCTGGGTGTAGAGGGCCTCGGCCTTGCTTGGGGCGACCGCTTCCTCCTTCGGGGCGTTATCGTCCGGACTCGCGAGCGGTGCCGAGCACCCGACGATGACGACCAGGCAGGCCGGCGTGAGATAAACGAGCGCTCTCATCTGGATGACTCGTCAAGAGGGTGATGAAGTCCTATGTCAGGCTAGAGGGTTGGTGTGACCTAAGCAAGAAGCGACCGGCCCCGACGTCTGGTGGTCCGGTGCTTGCCCGGGCGGATGTGCGGGGCCATAATCAGATGCTCGGTCCCTTCCACCTCTCGCCCTTTCGATTCCACCAGGGAGTTACCTCGATGAGTCGCACGCCCGAGGAGGGACCACGCCGTCGACCGCGGCCCGAGGTCCCGCGCGACCCCTTCGGAATCGAGGAGACGGAGCCGGACCCCGAACTGGCGGCGCCCGTACCAAACCCGCCGCGCGCGGCCCCTCGGACCACCCGGAAGGCGGGCAAGTCGTCGCGTGAACGCGAACCGATCACGGTGTCGGGCGGCCCCACGTGGCTCGAACGCTTCTTCCTGGGTTCGGTGTCCAGCAAGCACCTTGCCCTCTTTTGCCGCCAGTTCGCCCAGTACACCGAAGCCGGCGTGCCCTTGCTGAAAAGCCTGGCGAGCCTGGAGCGGCAGTTCGCCAACACGGCGCTCGGTCCGGTCCTGGCCCGAGTGGGCCAGTCGATCCGCCAGGGCGACTCGATGCACGAGGCGATGGCCCGCGAGCCCAAGGCGTTCGACAAGCTCTTTCTGGGCACGATCCGCGTGGCCGAGTCGCGCGGCGGCGTGCCCGAGGCCCTGCGCCGTCTCGGCGACCACTTCGAGAAGCGCGTCAGCCTCCTTCGGCAGGCCCGTTCGGCGATGATCTATCCGGTGATCGTCTTGACGATCGCGGGTGGCGTGATCGCCCTCCTCACGATGTTCGTCCTTCCCGGCCTCGTCTCGGCCCTCGACATGAAGCAAGACAACCTGCCTGGACCCACGCGCCTCCTCATCGCGTTCAGCAAGTTCATGGGCGCGCATGGTTGGTGGGCCATTCCCGTCGGCGTGGTGGGGGCCGTTTTCGGCTTAAGACAGGTCTATCGGACCACGCCCGGCAAGGCGGCACTCGACGAAGCGGTCTTGTACGTGCCGGTCTTCGGGGGCCTCTTCCGGATGATCGACACGTCGCGCTTCGCGCGCACGCTGGGCCTCTTGCTCGACGCCGGCGTGGACCTTCCCTCGGCCCTCGAATTGGCGTCGGAAGTGATGGCGCTGGCCCCTTATCGCCGGGTCATGCTCCACATGAAAGAAGCCATTCGCGAGGGCTCCGACTTGCTGGACGCGATGACCACGTCGCGCCGCTTTCCCATTGACGTGCTCTCGCGCGTGGAGGCCGGCGAGGAATCGGGCAAACTCCCCGAGAGCCTCGACAAGCTGGCCGACGACTACGACGAAAGGGTCGCGGTGACGGTCAAGAACCTCGGCTCGCTGGTGCAACCGCTTCTCATGCTCATTCTTGGCGGGATCGTCTTTTTCATCGCGTTGGCGTTCATTATGGCCTACGTGAGCGCCCTGCAATCGGCCTCGACACTCTAAGCGAACGAGGGAACGATGGGACGTCGCGGCTTCCTCTTGTCGGCGTGTTTTCTCTGGGCGGTGGTGCCCTTCGCGCGAGCGGATGGCTGGAAAGCGGGCGTCGCCCGGGCGACGATCACACCCCGCGAACCGATGTGGATGGCCGGTTACGCTTCGCGCACGGGACCCTCCGAAGGGGCCGTTCACGACCTCTGGTGCAAGGCCCTGGCCCTTGAGGACCAGGGTGGTTCGCGTGCCGTCCTCGTTTCGTTGGACCTTTGCGGCGTGGCCCGGCCGCTCTCCGCGGAGGTCCGCGAGGAGGTCCGAACGAAATACGGTCTGGACCAAGCGCGGATCGTTCTGGCCTGCTCGCACACGCACACGGGGCCGGTCACGCGCGACAACCTCATCACCATGTACGGTCTGAACGAAGAGCAAGCGCGCAAGGTCCAAGAGTATTCCAAGGTCCTGCATCGAACGATTGTGGACACGGTGGGCAAGGCGCTTGAAGCCCTGGCGCCGGTCAACTTGGCGTGGGGCACGGGTCGGGCCGACTTCGCCGTGAACCGGCGCGAGAACAAAGAGGCCGACGTCCCCAAGCTGCGCGAGGCGGTCGCGCTCAAGGGCCCGAACGACTTCGATGTGCCCGTGCTCAAAGTCTCATCGAACGACGGCGCCTTGAAGGCGATCGTGTTTGGGTACGCGTGCCACTGCACGGTCTTGGGCTTCAACCAGTTCACGGGCGACTACGCCGGCTTCGCTCAGATCGACCTGGAAAAGGCCCATCCAGGGACGACGGCGCTCTTCGTCGCGGGCTGCGGGGCCGACCAGAACCCCCTGCCCCGACGCACGGTCGAACTCGCGCGGGACTACGGCTCGCAACTTGCGTTGGCCGTCGAGAAGGTCTTGAGCGGGCCCATGCCGGCGGTCGGTCGTGGGTTGCGTGTCTCTTACGAGGAGGTCAACCTCCCCTTCGCCGCCCTGCCTGCTCGGGCCGATTGGGAACGCGAGGCCGCCTCAAGCAACGTCAGTCTCTCTCAACGGGCGAAGATGTTCCTAACACTTATCGACGCCGGCCAACCGGTACCTTCGACCTGCCCCTATCCCGTCCAAGCGTGGCGGATCGGCGAGGACCTAACTTGGGTGCTGCTCGGGGGCGAAGTGGTGGTCGACTACGCCCTTCGCTTGAAGCGGAACTTCGGGCCTTCGACGACCTGGGTCTCGTCGTACTGCAACGACGTGATGGCCTACGTCCCCAGCGAGCGTGTCTTGGCGGAGGGAGGATATGAGGGAGACTCGTCGATGATTCCTTACGGCCTGCCCTCGAAGTGGGCGCCAGGGATTGAAGACCAAATCATCGAGGCAGTGGCAAGGCGCGTCCGGTCGCTGAAGGCGCCTTGAGCAATCACTTGGCCGCCAACTCGGTCGCGCGTGGGCGCTCGTAGGTCCGCACGTTGCCGGACCCATTCGCCTGGGGCGTGGCCCGCACGTCGAGCTCGTACAACTCTTGACCGGTCGGTGTCGGATACTGGCCGTTCACGCAAGCCAGGCAGAGCCGCTCCGAGGGGAAGTCGAGGGAACGTGCCAACGCCTCGACCGGCAGATAACGCAGCGTGTCGGCCCCGAGTTCACGCGCCAGGCGCTGTTGACCGGCCGGTGAAAGCGTGCCGTCGGGCCGATCGGCGAACCTCGGCGCGATCAACTCGTTGCGGGTTGACATGTCGATCCCGTAAAAACACGGCGCGATGATCGGCGGACAGGCGACGCGCAAGTGGATCTCGCGTGCCCGACCTCGCTCGCGAATCTCGCTCACGAGGGCCCTCATGGTGGTCGATCGGACAATGCTGTCTTCCACCACGAGGACGCGCTTGCCGGCCATCACTTCCGGCAGGGGCGTGAACTTGACGTGGACCTTGGCCGCGCGGTCGGCCGTCCCTTCGATGAAGGTCCTGCCGACGTAGCGGTTTCGCATGAGTCCTTCCACCGACGGGATACCGAGTTCGTAGGCCATCGCGTCGGCCGCCGCCTTGGCGGTGTCGGGCACCGGCACGACGATCGTGTCCTCGTCGAGCGGCAGCGTTTCCAGGCGCGCGAGTTCACGCCCCAGGGCGGCCCGCACGAGATAGACCGAGCGGTCATCCAGCGTGCTGGCCACGTTGGCGAAGTACACCCACTCGAAGAAACAATGCGCGTGGCGCTTACTGGGCGCGAAACGCTCGATCCGGACGCGCTGCGGTTCGACCTCGCGCTCGTCTTCTACGACGCGGAGGAAGGTCCGGCCGTGCACAACGGTCTCGGCCGCCTGCTGCGCGAGATGCCGTGGCTCTCGCAGGCGGCGCTCGCGATCCTGCTCGAGCCGACCGACCTCAACGTCGAGATGGGCTGCAACGGCGTCGTGAACGCCGAGGTGCGCGTGCCCGGCGTGTCCGCGCATTCGGCGCGGCCCTGGATGGGCACGAACGCCGTGGGCGCGGGCGCGGCGTGGCTCGCGGAGATCACGCGCTTTCCCGTGACGCCCGTGCTCGTGCAGGGCATCGAGTTCCGCGAGACGCTCCAGGTGACGACGCTGCGCGCCGCGCGCGCGCGCAACGTGGTGCCCGAC
>CALLYK010000352.1 GCA_937858365.1 uncultured Isosphaeraceae bacterium
ATCGTTCGCGTATGTGGGTAGGAGCTGATCGATGATCAACCCCAAGGGCCAGCAGCTTCACGGCGAGCTCTCCACGACCCCACGGGGGACGCCATGGGCCGTCGGTAGCAGCAAGTCCACTCCCACAAGTGTGAAAAGGAAGAAGACGAAGGCGACGATCGTCAAGATCATCACGCGGGTCCCCCGCATTGCAGGACGAAACCGCGCATGGACGAGAAGGGCGTAGATGAACCAAAGGGCGAAGGCGCTGATGACTTTGGGGTCGGTCCAGCGCAAGCGAATGGCGCCCTCTCGTCCCGAAGCCGCGATGAGACCAATGCCGATCATCAAGCCGAATGTCAGCAAGGGAAAGGCCACCACGATCGCCACTCGGTTCCATCGTTCGGACTGTTCCAGACTGGGCAACGCGAATCCGAACCGGGGGGGTCGTTTTCGTTTGAGGCGACGCGACTGCGCCAGGAACATCAACCCGGTGGCGAAGGCCACGCATGTAGCCACCGCGCCCCCCAAAAGAAGGGACCCGTGAGCGACGCCCCAGAAGGCGAACCAACCGTGCGGGGTGGTCCACTCCGCCTTGGGCAAGAACCCGGCCAGTCCCAGAAGAAAGAGCACGAGCGGCAAGTGAAACGCCCCCACCGCGACGTCGTGCGGGGCCCGCAACGTCAGGTAAAGGTCGATGGCCGTGAGCACCCAAGCTAAGACGAGCAAAGACCCGAAGACGGTCGCCGTGGGTAGCTCGCTCGATCGCCAGGCCCAATTGCCGAGGTAGGCCGCCTGCACCAACCAACCCAACAACGTTAGGACCAATGTCACATGCCAGCGTGCCGGAATGCGCACCACGAATCGAGACAAATCACTCACCAAGGCCAGCGCGTATGTCCCAGCGAAGCACAAGACGCTGAGTCGATTGATCATCGCGGACGCATGCTCCGGGCTCGGTCACAGTCTCCGTTGGGTACGGTCCATTCTATCGCATTTCACGTTTGAAGGCGTGTGCCAGTCCAGCGCGGACGGCAAGAGTGACATTGTTCGCCAAGCCGGTCGGAGTGGCCTTGGACAGTCTCAAGGGGACCTGAAAGAGACGCACACAAGAGGGCCCTCGGGCAACGGCCGAGTGTCCTTCCTGGATTGATCTCGTCGCCATGAATTCTTGACATACGAACACTTGTTGCAATTCACTAGTGACACTAGGCATAAACCCCATTCGGGCCGCCGACACTCAACCACGAATGGACGTGGGGAAGACCATGAAAGCTCCACGCAAGGCCAGGACCTTCGAGCTTCCAAACGGCGCGGCGGCCGACTTCCCTTGTTTGATCGTCGAAAGAGCTCAGTCGAAGCGCCTTGATGTCGGCACGCTCGAACCGCGACACCGCCGTCTCGCCCAGGCGAAAGGGCCGGAAGGCCGCTTCGACCAGTTCGCCTACCAGACCAACCTGATGGTCGTCGAGTTCGTCGACGACCATGCCTGGCGCCGCGCCGGTCGATCTCGTGACATACTCGGCCGACGCTCGCGACCTCTGATGGGGCGAGAGTGCGAGGAAGACCCTGTTCGCGACTTCCGCCTGATCGTTCCAAACGTTCTCGGCCGACCGGGACGAATGGCCGTGGAAGATCGGGCCCGCGAAAGACGCCCCTTCGTGCTTCTTGCCATCGGCGCGGATCGTAAGGTGGCGCCCCGTCAGCACGAACTCGAAGGGGCCGTCCGACGTGGGTTCGCCGAACAGGGCGACATGATAATTTTCGAACCCGCCGTAGTCGTCGGACATCACGCGGAGGAACCGACTCAGGTCGTTGTCGCCACAGGTCCCGCGAAAGATGACGCGAACAAGGGACCGCTGCTCGGGGTGCAGCTCCACGATGCGCGGTTCGACGATTTTCCAGTTCTCGCTCACTCTCGTCCGGAGAGGGTGATCGGCCGCGAAGCAGATCGCCGAGCGCTGCTCGACGTTGAGGGAGGAGAAGAACCGGGCGGTCGGGGTTTCCCAGCATGATGGCCCACCGCGCGCCGGCGACCCAAGCGCGCTGGTCCAGGGAAGGGCGCTCGCGAGCGTCGCGCTCTTGATGAACTCACGACGTGTCCAGCCGCCTTCAGCGTTCGATCCGGACATGGTTGGGACTCGTCGGCCTGTGTCGATCAGATGGTGGAAGGCTAGCCTGGGATCGAGTAAAACGTCAATTGACTTGCCGACCACCTCACTCTGGAAGCCAAGAAACGGCGAGGGGACCATGCCGTCGTTCGTCCTCACCGACACAACGCGATCCACACATGTCGATGCGTTTCGGACCGGCGCAGCGGAACTGGGTTTGCCCTCCGCGGTCAACTGGAACGTCGTCAAGAAGGCGCTGCGAGGCGGTCGGCGCGACGGCGTCGATGTGATCGAAGTGGACAACGGCGCCCTGTCGCTTACGATCGTCCCCACGCGAGGCATGGGCATCTGGAAGGGCTTGTATCGCGGGCTCCGCTTGGGTTGGGACTCCCCTGTGGCCGATGGTCCGGTCCATCCCAGTCAGGTCAATCTGGAAGCGTGGGGCGGCCTCGGCTGGCTTGATGGCTTCGACGAATTACTCGCCCGTTGCGGACTCGAAACGAACGGCCCGCCGTTCCGCGACGGCGTTCGCACTTATACGCTCCACGGACGGATTGCCAACATCCCCGCCCATTACGTCGCCGTCCACATCGACAACGCTCCGCCCCACACGATCACGGTGGAAGGCCATGTCGATGAGGCGAGGCTCTTCGGGCCACGCTTCCGCCTGGTGACCAAGACCTCCATGGTGCCCGGCTCGAATCGGGTCGTCGTGCATGACGAGGTCTACAACCTGAAAGACCAACCCACCGAGATCGAACTGCTTTATCACTGGAACTTCGGCCCTCCATTTCTGGAGGAAGGGTCCCGCTTCGTCGCCCCCGTGAAGACGATCACGCCCCGTACCCCGCACGCGGCCGCCGCGATTGGGCATTACGACGTTTACGGTCCCCCGCAACCGGGCTTCTCCGAGCAGGTCTATTTCTTCGAACTGCACAGCGAAGGCGCGGAAAAGCGTAGTTTGGCCCTCCTCCGAAACCAAGCGGGAGACCGTGGGGTCGCCTTGCGCTTCACCACGACCCAACTGCCCATGTTCACGCTTTGGAAGAACACGGGCGGCCTGGCCGACGGCTATGTGACGGGTCTTGAGCCCGGCTTGAACCTGCCTAATCCAAGAGCGTTCGAGACGGCCCGCGGCCGAGTGTCCAAGATTGCTCCGGGGGCCTCGCAAGTCGCCCAGACTGTTCTGGAGGTGGTCGATGCGGCCGACGCCGTCGCGCGGCTTGAAACGGAAATCAAGGACCTCCAGGCTCACGGTGCTCCCAAGATCAACGCCGTCCCGGATGAACCCTTCGCGCCGACCGATTGATGGACCGTTTTCAGGCCCCCTTCTTCTTTTCCGGCGACTTGGTCTTTTCTCCGTCGCCCTCGGCGGGCGTCGCTTGCTCTTCGTGCCCCTTCTTCGCCTTCGTCTTTGAAGCGGTGGCCGGCTCGAACTTCAACGAGGCCGAGTTGATGCAATATCGCAGCCCCGTTGGCGCCGGACCGTCATCAAAGACGTGACCAAGATGGGCGCCGCAATCGTTGCACATCACCTCGACGCGCGCCATGCCGGCACTGTAATCCATCTCGCGCTCGACGTTCCGATCGCCGATCGGCATGAAGAAGCTGGGCCAGCCCGTGCCCGACTCGAACTTCGTCTTGGAGCTGAACAGAGGGGCTTCGCAACAGACACAGTGATAGGTCCCGGCGGTCTTCGTGTGGGCGTACTTGCCGGTGCCGGCCGCTTCCGTGCCCTTCTGCCGGGTCACGTAATACTGCATTGGCGTGAGTTGCTTCTTCCATTCCGCCTCAGTCTTCTGGACCTTGCGGGGCTTCTCGCCTTGAGGGCGCTGGGCCAAGCCCGTCGAGGCGACAAACATGGTCGCGACCATGACGCAGAATACCGAGGCGATCATTCCCAAGCGTCGATTCATCGTTGAACACTCCTGAACAGCGTGCCTTCCGGGACGGACCGGATCGATGGTGGGTGGTGAAATCAGGCATCGAGATCGTAGGCGGCCGTTAGCCAATCGACGACTTCTTGATCGATTTCATTCACTGACGAAATGGGAATGCGGTGTGTGATTCGGTCCTTCTTGGCGAAGCCCCCCGTGTCGATCAAGCGACCGGTGGCCGATGTCTCGCGCAGGGCCAGGCCAAGGTCGACCCGCGTTCGGGTCGTCGGCTTCAACTGGGCGAACACATGATTTCGGTAGAGAGGGACAATCGTCTTGCAAGGGCACGCCTTCACGTCCGGGCCCACATCGAGACCCAGTTTCAAGAGGCGATCATAGATGGGTCTCAATGCCGCCTTCGGGCCTTCATACATCGCTTGGACATAGCCCTCGGCCGCCAGAAGGTAGGACTCGGGGTCCTCATCGGCAATCCCCATCTCTCCACCCGAAGCGCGTGCCGCCATCCAGGCCGCGATGTTAGTGCCGATTCCGTGTTCGCTCTTGAGCCAGGCTCGCCGTTCCTTTTCCGAGGCGGGCCCTTCGTCCCGGACCAACCGCATCCATTCGTCGAGCGACCGGCCCGTCTTCTCCGGTAGGTCCTCGATCCACTTTCGGACCATCGCCACGGCGGGATGGACCCCGTAGATCGACCTTCGGGCCTCCGTCTTGTTTCGGGCCATCATCATGTTCCCTATTCTTCAATGTCTTTCGTTTTGAGAAGTCTGAGCGCGTTCGCGACAACGAGCAAACTCACGCCTACGTCGGCGGCGATCGCCATCCAGAGGGTCGCCAGACCCAAGACGGCGAGCAGCAAGACGAGGGCCTTGGAACCGATGGCCAGGATGATGTTTTGTCGAATCCGGCCGAGCGTGCGCCGACTATGCCTCACGAGCCAGGGCAAGGGACGGAGGTCATCGGCCATGAGGACGATATCGGCGGTCTCGAGGGCCGCGCCACTGGAGATGCCGCGCATGGCCACGCTCACGCGAGCGGCGGCGAGCGCGGGGGCGTCGTTCACGCCGTCGCCCACCATGCCGGTCGGGCCACGCCTGGCGTCAAGGTCAAGCACGGCCCTGGCCTTTTCATCGGGGAGGAGCGAGGCCCGGTGGTCGATGATCCCGAGTTCGTCGGCCATCGCCCCTGCCGTTTTGGGGTTGTCTCCGCTGAGCATGACGGACTCGATGCCGAGTGCGCGCAATTGGACCAATACGGCGCCCGCTTCGGGACGGGCCCGATCGGCAAGACGGATCCAACCCAATGGGCCGTTCACGCCCGTCAAAGCGACCGCTGTCCCAACGCCGTTCTCGGCCCCTTCAAGCGAGACATGGAAATCGGGACGGCAGAGCCCCGACTCATCCAAGTATCGGTGGCTCCCCAAATGATAACGTGACGGTCCCACACGGCCGGTCGCGCCGAGTCCGGGTACTGCCTGATAATCGTGGGCCTCGGGGACTTCGAGACGGAGTCCCCTGGCGTGCCGGGCGATCGCCAAACCGACGACGTGATTGCCGCGATCACCGAGGGCCGCGGCGATGCGCAAGACGTCTTCGTCGGCGTGCCCGACGGCCGAGCCCACTTCAACCACGTCGGGCGTGCCGGTCGTCAGCGTGCCGGTCTTGTCGAAGGCGAGGACCCGCAGGCGGCCGAACATTTCGAGATGTTGTCCCCCCTTGATCAAGACGCCGTGCCGGGCGGCCGACGCCAGGGCGCTCACGACCGCCACCGGTGTGCCGATCACCAGCGCGCACGGACAAGAAACGACCAAGACCACGAGGCCCCGATAGATCCAATCGGCCCACTGGGGGTCGGCGCCCGATGCCAGTTGCACCAGGGGCGCGGCCAGCATGATCGTCACGGCCAGGGCGATCACGGTCGGCGTATACCAAGCGGCGAATCGCTCGATGGTCCGTTCGGTGGGTGCCCTGCCCGCTTGAGCGGCCCGGACCCGTTCCACGATCCGACTGACTAGGGAATCACCCAACGCCCGCGTGGCTTCGATTTCCAGGGTCCCCTCTTGATTCACCGTGCCTGCGAAGACGACCTCTCCAGGCCCGCGCGACACCGGGACCGATTCTCCCGTGATGGCCCGCTGGTCGAGGCTCGACCGACCATGCGTAATCGTTCCGTCAACGGGCACGCGCTCGCCGGCGCGGACCCGCACTCGATCCCCAGGCGCAACGTGTCGGGCATCGACCACCTCGATTTGACCATTCGCGCCGATCCGCTCGGCCGTTTCAGGCGCCACTTCCAAGAGCGACCGGATAGCCCGCTTGGCCCGCTCTAGGCTGAGCGCTTCCAGGGCCTCGGAGAGCCCGAAGAGGAAGGCGACCGTCGCGGCCTCGTCCCATTGACCTAAGGCCATCGCCCCCACAATCGCCAGAATCATCAAAACGTGAATATCAAGCCGGAGCGAGACCAAAGCGAGCCAGGCTTTGGGCACCAAGGGAAGTCCGCCGGCCAAGATCGCTAGCAAGAAGGCAAAAGGTGCCAGCCATGATGAAGCGACGAGACGCTCCGCCGCGACCCCCAAGCCCAAGGCCAAGCCCGAGACCAGCAGGACAAGCCAACGCATTCCTTGTGGCCGTGGCTGGTGGGGGTCTTCAGGCGTCGGCGCGTCGGGGACGATTTTTGCCTTCATGCGGGCCCGCTCATCGACCTGTCCTACGAGGGCGGCGGGGTTGGTCTTGGCCGTGTCGTATTCGACAGTAACCGTCCCTTCAGGCGGGTCGAACGTCAGGCCAAGGACCCCTGGAAGGTCTTCCAAGGCCACGCGCAGAGGGAGCACTTCGGCGGGACAATCAAGCCCTCGGACCGCCAGCGTGCAATGGGCACGACCCATCAACATGACCCCATGCGAAAGTCCTGATCTCCAATCCGACCAGTTTCGAATTATAAGATGTGCCCCTTCGAGGCGGAAACCAGCATCGTCCCCAAACTCGGCCAGGTGACGCAAGACGCATCATTCGCGGATTCAACTACTCGACAATAATTCGCGAATCCGAAAAAGTGTTTCATGCGCCTGGCCAAAGTGTCGCGCGTCCAGGACAATGACTGCATGGACGGGAGACGGGGTTGAAGGGGGTTTGCCAATTGCGGATACGGGTTGGATAATAAGGCGTGAGGTTTCTCGCGATTTGTGCCGAATCAGCGAAATTTCTTGCCATGCTAAACCTTGACGGCCAGCGGATTAATGGCGAACCCGCAAGATTCAACGGAAGAAAATCCCTAAAAAGCGATTTTCCTTCCCCAAAACGCCGATTCATGGTGTAGAGTTGACGTGCGGCCCCCAAAGAGGAAGAAGGACGAAGTCAGAGGACCTGGACAGCATGGATTGGGTATTGGGCTGGATCAAAGACGGTTCTTTTTTTCGCAGACTTGGTTTCGGAACTAAACCTCTCACTCATGGGAAACGCAGATGGAAAAACCTCGCAATCCCGACCTGTTCGCTTCACCCCGCTTCCGACCTTTCGGCCGGAGTGAGGCCCGCCCGCGACGCGCTGGGCGCCCGACTCGCAACATCCGGTATGTCCCCGAGTCGCTCGAAGCTCGCATGAGCCCGACCGACCTCACGGGCGTCGCGGCCGCGGACGTGGGGCGGGCTGATGGCCCGCTTATCCCGCCTTTCCCGGTGACTCCACCGCCCCCTCCAACGGGACCGGCGAAGCCTTACTGATTCGCAGTCGAGCAACGGTAGCCCGGATCTCGTGCCGGGCAGCCGATCACTTCGCCGCCCCGCAAAGGGCGGCGAAGATCAGTCGATCTCCGGCGATACTGCGGAGCGACGGACTTTCCGAATGAGGCCACTCAATTAGGGGTCTGCGTCCTGGGGACCCAACCAAGGTCGTCCCGCAAGGCGTCGAAGAAGGGGTCGGTGGCAAAATGCGTTAGCATCGACGGAGAGAGGTTAAGTGCCGATTCGAGATGTTCGGACACGTTTGCGAGTAATCGCGCGTCTCCGGTGTTGTGGTAGCGGTTGAACCAGGCCAAGGCGATCCGGTACTCCAACGCGGCCTGATGCTCGGTTTGACCAAATAACATTGCTTGATCCACACCCTGGCGGGCGACTTGGATGGCCGCTTCTTCGTTTCCTGTGCGCAGATATTCGGACGCGAGGAAGACGAAGAGCTGGGTCGCTTCGTGATTGTTGCTGAGCAACTCGGGTCGTCGCGGGTCCAGGTAAATGGCCTCCAAGTCCGCTGTAGCCCTCTCGCCCGCCGCAATCTTGGCGATGGTTCGATTGTAAAGGGCGATCAGGTCTTTGGGGTCTTGGACCAGTATTCGGTCCCATTCACGAATCGCTTGGGTGTTCTCGCCGGATCGTTGATGATGTAAGGCAATACGGGCCAGTAGGATCAGGTCGTCGTGGTTGCCGGCCCGGGCCATAAGACCAGCCTCGACCTCCGTCTCGGCCAACAAACGAGGGGCCAAAGTCCAATCGGACTCGATTCTAAGGCCCAAACCGGGGTAGGGCCCTCGGAAACGTGTGAGTTCTCGAAAACGGTCGAGGTCCCGCCAGCTCGCTTCACGATCTCCGAGGGCTTCTCGAACGAACAACCGATTCCGATAAACAAGGTCCAGGTCCGGGTCGAGAGTGGCTGCTCGGTTGGCCTCCGCGAGGGCCTCATCGAGCCTCCCTAGCTGGAAGAGCACGACCGAAAGCTCAGTCCGAAGCCAAGCCGATTCAGAGTAATGGGTCGCGCATGCTCTTAGATGATCGATCGCCTGAGCGTCCATACCGAGTCTCGTGAGGACATGCGAAAGGCGTAGTCTGACCCAAAGCAATTCGGGACGAGATTGGTGGGCCCGTTGGAAGCTGGCGTGCGCCTCGACAGGGAACTCGTCCTCGGTCTCGATCCCAAGAAGGTAGTCGTCGAGCCAACTCGGCACGACCCTCGAATCAGAAGCGCTGGATTGGGGCAGCCCCAACTGCCGGCGTAAGCCTCGCAGGCGGGAAAAGAGGACCCGGGCCGGCTGCAACTCGGTTGCTCGTTCCAGGATTTCCAGCGCTCTTCGAAGGTCCTCCTTCGACCCGGCGCGAGATTCCAGGGCCTTGGCCAAACGCAAGACCTGCTCCATGTTCCACGCTTCTAAGTCGTCGCGAACGTTCTGCGGTAGGATCCGCACGTCGTCCCTTTGGCGCCAGTCATTGGGCCCGAGTACCCCGTAGAGGGCCAGTCTCTGGGTCGCCAACTTCACCGGATCACCCAGTTCCACCGGGGTCCAACGACCAGGCAATTGGTAGCGCATTCCGCTGAATTCGGGGCTTTGCCATATCTCGGCGACCTTCGCTTCGGCGCGGGACCGCACGGTCTCGCGTTGTCCGTTCCAGACCACCGCGGCCGACGCCAATCCAGCCCCCAAGATCAACGCCCCGGCGAGCAGCGGCGTGCAGTTGCGGTGCAGCCAACGGCCAACCTCATGTTTCAGTGATGGGGCCGGAGTGTGGATCGGCGCCTGGTTTGTCAGCCAGCGGTCCAGGTCTTCCGCGAGATGGGTCGCCAGGGTATAGCGATCGGCCGGATCGGGCGCCAGGCAACGCTCCAGGATCGGGCGCAAGCTCGAAGGGACCGCCTTGCTCCGTCGCTTCCAGAGAAGGCCATCCACACGTTCCTGAAGGAGCGCTTCCGAATACGCGCGCATGGGGCCTTTTTGGGACCGCACGGTCGTTGGCGGCTCGCCCCCCAGGACCTCGATCATGACGAGTCCAAGTGCGTAAATATCGGCCAAGTGCCGATCACGCTGACGGATGATCCGCTGGTCGGAGGTGAGCAATGCGCGGAGTCGTTCCGGGGCCATGTACGCCGGGGTTCCGGCTTCGCGGTGGTTTCCCTCCTGGGTTGATCGCCAGTGGACCGCCAGGTTGAAATCGAGGAGTAAGGGCTCGGCATCGGCCGAGAGGAGGATGTTGGACGGCTTGATGTCCCCGTGGGTGACGTCTCGGTGATAAGCATGGGCCAGGGCGTCGGCCAATCGGGCGAAGAGCCAAGCCACGGCTTTGGGGTAGCTCAACGACGCGATCAGCGCCCGCGCGGGTCGATTCAGACCGGACTCGGGGCCTTCTGGAGCGGCGACGCCGTCGAGCAGGTCGAGCAGGTCCGACCCCGTGGTCGGTCGCGTGCCGAGGGCCTTTCGCCTTTCCAGGACGTCCGCCAGGGTCGCCCCGCCCAGAAAAGGCATGGAGACCCAATGCAAGCGGCCTTCCTCGGCTTCTCCGGCCCGTAAGACCTCCACGACGTTGCGATGCCGGGCACGGGCCATCATTCGGGGTTCGGTCGAAGGCCGATCGCTCACCTTGACGACCAAGAGGCGGTCTTCCAGGTCTCTGTCCTCGGCGAGGAAGACGCGCGCGAATCCACCCTGCCCCATCAAACGAAGGAGGTGATAGGGCCCGATCCAGTCCCCCTCGTTCGGGAGGTCGATGGACGCGATCAACTCCATCGGGTCGGGGACGAGTCCGGCCTCGTGGAGACCGAGCACTCGTTTGAGCCGTTTTTCATAGCGGCCGTAGCGGCGGATGAACTCGTCGGGGTCGGGGGCCTCGCCGGCGGCCTCGCGGAGATGGAATTCCTGATAAATCAGGTCGATCGCGTCGTCTTCGTCGAGGCCGTCGAGGTAATCGGCCGCGACGGGTGATTCGCCCCGCTCCCAGCGGGCGACGAATTCTTCGAGTAAGTCCTCAATGGACGCTACGGTGCGGTTCGGCCCCTTGGAGCGGCCCGTCATGAGGGTCGACAGGAGCATCTCCGCGACCCTCATGGAAGTTCTCCCGCCCTCGCTTTCAGGCCCTCGAAGATCCTGCGGACCGAACGTTCGCCCAGACCGGTCTGCTCGGCGATCTCCTCAAACGTGCGCCCTTCCTGACGCAAACGCACGACGCGGGCCTCGATCGCCGGGCGACCGGCCACCAGTTGGGCGAGTCGGTCCTCGGCCTGAAGTCTCTGACTGGGGGTCGGATCGGCCGATGGGACGTCCAGCGGACGCTCACGGCCCCCACGCAATACATAAAGAGGTTCCTCGCGACCGATGTCGTACTTTCGCGTTTGGGTACGCTTGCGATATTCCTCGAGGACCTTGTTCCGCGCCACGCCGGCGAGAAAGGCGCGCAGATGCTGCGGACTGTCGAAGCGCTCCGGTCCCCCGTCGTCGCTGAAGAAGCTGGCCCAAACGGCCTGGACGAAGTCCATGGAATCGAAGCGCGATCGCAGGGTCTTGGGCAGGCGGAGACGAACCATCTGGCGGACGTCTTGCTCAAAGGCACGCAGCAACTCACTCGATGCGTTAGGGTCGCCGCGACGGGCCTGGGCGACGAATTCCTCAAAGGCATGATCGTCCATCGGCGCCTCCCTGAAAGGCCCGCGCTCCTCAAGAAGGCGAGCCGTCGTGGGACCCGGACCACTTCGTCCTCGAAATCGAGGATAACCTGAACGAGCGAGCAAGGGGAGAGGGCCTTTCCGAAGATCAAGCCAATTAAGACCGATTGGGCGGACCCAATCCCCCCCTAGAGAGAAAAATAAACCGCCAACCGCCGGTTTGCCACCCTCTATTTCAACTAGAGAGATGCTGGGTTGCCTACCGTGAGTGGGATGGCCTAGCAATCAGGATGGGCCCGTTCCTTCCTATTTAAGGGATTGGGGCCGTCCGCGCGCGGGACACCCAGGGACCCGGGAGGCCGCGACCGGAATCGGTCCCTCACTACCTCGGCGTGGTGCCGCGGACCGGCCTCGGTCCCCGGCCAGGGAGCCTGCACCAATGATGGCGCGTTACATGGCGCGGAACGAGGCGGACAGTGGTCTGGGACCGTACCTGCGGGACATCCGCGGCGACGAGCTCCTCTCCGCCGACGAAGAGCGTCGCCTGGCGGAGGCGATCGCCAATGGAGATGGAAAAGCTCGCGACCGCATGGTCACGTCCAATCTCCGGTTGGTCGTCAAGATCGCGCGTGACTACGAAGGCCATGGACTGGCCATCGACGACCTGATCGGCGAGGGGAACCTCGGCCTTATCCGGGCCGCCGCAGAGTTCGACCCGCGGTTCAACGTGCGTTTTAGCACCTACGCGGCCCACTGGATCAAGCAGGCGATCCGCCACGCCTTGACCAACACGACGGCCACGATTCGCCTACCATCCCACATGGTCGGCCTGATCGCCAAATGGCGGCGTACCGAGCGCCAACTTCGGCGCGACCTCTCCGATGACCCCACTCCGGAGCAGATCGCCGATTGTCTGGGGCTGACGGAGGCCCAGCGGGACATGATCGACCGGGCCTTCCGGGCCCAACGGCTCCGTCATGAAGGGGGCGAGGAAGGAGACGCATGGACCCCCGATGAGGCCGCCGACCCACGCGAATACGGTCCCGACCTCTCGCTTCAAACGGCCGATGAACATCGCCTCTTGCTGCGTCGCCTGGAACGGCTCGACGAGCGCGAGCGGACCGTCATTCATCTCCGATACGGTTTGATGGGGCAGGCCCCTTTGACCCTCAAGGAAGTTGGCCAACGACTCGGCGTGACTCGGGAATGGGTCCGCAAGATCGAAGTCCGGGCCGTCCGCAAATTGGAAGAGTCGCAGCCCGAGACGGCCAACACGACTCCGCGACCAAGGGCTCGCGGCAAGCGGACCCAGGACACCGAGCGCCCGCGTCGTTCGGCGGGCCTACCGGCGCAGCGACTTCAGATCGCCTGAGCTCGCCTCAGGACGACGCCTGGAATGAAGGCCCTCGTCTCTTTGGCTTTGCGCTCTCGTAAGTGAGCCGGAATAGGTCCTACAATACTCTCGCCGAGGGGTCGCTCAGACCCCATTGGCGGGAGGTCGTCGATGCGCCGGGGCTCACGGCCACACGCCGGGCGGACGGTGCTTTCCGGGTGCCTGCTGGGCGCGATCGCGCTCGGCTCGCTCCTTGGCAATGCCGACTTGCGCTCTCCGCCCCGGTACGACGGGGCCGGATACGTCGTGCTGGCCCGCGCCCTGCTTGCAGGGCAAAGCTACCGCGCCATCGACCATCCCGACCGACCGCTCCACGACCACTTCCCACCCGGTTATCCGATCGCCCTGGCGACCCTCTGGACGGCGACCGGCGTCTCTCTACCAGCGGCCCATATCTTCTCTGTGGCCTGCACGCTTGGGGCCGTGCTCCTGGTTTGGCTCTGGCTTCGCCGCCTTTATCGCCCGGGCGTGGCCCTGGGACTTGCCCTCGCCCTGGCGGTCAACTGGACCTGGGGCCGCGTTGGGGCCTCCATCCAGTCGGAACCCCCGTTTCTCTTCCTCACAGGGCTGGGATTGCTCCTGGCCCACGACCTACGGCGGCGCGGGGGGACCTGGACAGCCCTTGCTCTTGGTGTCGTCCTGGGTTTGGGCACCCTGGTCCGACATGTGGGGATTTGCCTGATCATTGCGGCTTTCATTGACTTAGGAATGATGAAGCGGCGCGGCGTCGCCCTGATCGTCTTGTTCGCGTCGTTGCCTGTGATCGCCCCTTGGGCCTACTGGGTGGCAACCGTGGCCGAACGGCCCCAATGGGTCGGGATCGCGCAGGCAGGATTGGTGGATCGATCGGCCGAGAACGCGCTCTTCTATCTTCGGCGCATCCCCGACGCCTTGATTGGGCCCCTCATCGAGGTGGGGACGGTCTTCCAAACGGAATGGGCGCGCGCCCTCACCTGGCTCGCGGCCCTGACATCCGGCCTCATCTTGGGGGGCTGGACACGGGGCGGGACACGACGGCGTCTGGTGGGGCTCTCCGGGTCCATCACACTCGCGCTTCTGCTGGTTTGGCCGTTCACCGAAGCGGGCCGGTTTCTGGTCCCACTGGTGCCGGTCTTGCTGGTCGGCGCCACGGAGGGCCTGGCTGGATTGATGAGTTGGGCCGGCAGGAAGCGTCCGCGTCCGTTGGCGATGCTCCTGGTCTTGTTGGTCTCGTTGCCCTACCCGATCTACGCACTGGTCGCGCGGCGCGCCGACGCCACGCGCCGGACGCACGCCGAGTTCGACGCCGCTTGCGCCTGGCTGGCCAACGTGGCGGACCGACCTGGACCCGTGCTCAGTCGCCACCCCGGCGAGGTCTTCCATCAAACCGGCCGTACAGGTTTGACACCACCAGAGGACGGGCCCGAACAAATCGACCTGGTGATCGCACGGTATGAAGTGGTCTATCTGCTGGTCGACGAGGACCGTTACGCCAAATCACCGAAAGGGCCACTTGCGAAGTACGCGGCCGAGCGTGAACTCGAGGTCGTATGGCAATCGGAAATCGGGGCCACGCGCGTTTATCAGGTGGCTCGGCGGTCTGACTCTCCTTGATTTTTGCGTGCCAGCGTGCGCCTTCTTTTTCCAATGAAACCCGTATTGCGCCGCCTTGAGTTCGCAGTACCTTGTTGGGAGGCGATCGCTGAGGAGGCCGTTCATTCATGCGAGGGACGATCGAGTCGATCCACCGTCTCTTCCGCTCGGGGACCATCACCAGCCTGGGCGAGGGGGCCTTGCTTGATCGTTTCCTCGTCGAGCGCGACCCGGCCGCCTTCGAGGCGATCCTCACGCGCCACGGACCGATGGTCCTGGGCGTTTGCAAGCGATTCCTGCGCAATCAGGCCGACGTGGAAGACGCCTTCCAGGCGACCTTCCTCATCCTGGTCCGCAAAGCGGCGGGGCTGCGCGATCGGCAGGCCCTGGCACCCTGGTTGTATGGCGTGGCCTTCCGAGTCGCTTCGCGGGCCCGTTCTCAAGTCGAGAGACGAGCCCCCGCGACCGCGATGGACGCGGTCGACTCCCGTTCGGAAGCGATCGGCGCGAACTTGGAACGGGACGAGGCCCTCACCGCCCTCCATGAGGAGCTCTCCCGCTTGCCCGAGACTTATCGGGTCCCGATCGTGCTCTGCCACCTTGAGGGACTGACCCACGAGGAAGCCGCCGAGCGACTGAATTGGCCGGTCGGCACGGTCCGCGGGCGGCTCTTTCGAGGTCGCGCCAAGCTCCGCGAGCGTCTCTCCCGACGCGGTGTTGGACCGGTTGACGATTGGGGGTCGATGCGCGCCGGTGCATCCAGCGTCCCCTTACCACTCATCAGCACCCTGACCAGCGCGGCGATAAGGGTCGTCACGGGGGAGACCCTCCGCGCGATCGGTCCCCCAAGCGTCGCGGCCTTGGCGCGAGGAGTCACATCCATGATGTTCTGGTCTCAGATGAAGTTGCCCGTGACCTTCCTGAGCGTCGCCGTCTTCGGACTCGGGGTGGCGCTGACCCGCTCGCCGGGCGAAACGTCCCAAAACGACGGCGGCCCGACCCAAAAAAAGCAAGAACGGGCCAAGAACGCCGTGAAACGGCCCGTGAACTCTGTCCCGGAAGACCCGCACAACTTGCCCGAGGGGACCTTTCCCAAAATCGCCTTCATTGAGGACACCACCGAGGCGATCAGCAAGGCCCAGCGGCGATACGACGAAGAACGCGAGAGGTTGGGTCGCGACGCCGCCCGGTCTCGCTCCGAAGTCGAAGGACTGGCCGTAACGATCGAAGTCATCAAACAAAGCATGATGAAGAATGCGAACAAACTGATGGACCTACGCGACTCGCTGCGAGGGACCAACCAGGACGAATCGACATTAAAACGTCTGGAGCATTCTATAATTTTATGTGAGCAAAACTCGGAAACCCTAAATAAAGAGTTACGCGTGATGTTGGAAAAGCTCGCCGCGGCAACGTCCCAAGCGGTAGACTTGGAACGCCGATTCGAGGAGTTGAAGCGCCGTCCCCGCCCGGTCGAGCGTGTCGAGGTCCAGCCGGGCGATTGGGTTCGCGTGGAAGTGTTGATCGCGCTCCCCGGTCGTCCGTTGTCGGGAGATCGCTACGTCGGCGCTAACGGCAAGGTCTCGCTCGAGTTCTATGGCGACCTCTACGTCGCCGGCCTGTCGACGGACGAAATCAAGGAGAAGGTCATCTTGCGCTTGCGCAAGTTCTTAGCCGATGAGACACTGGGTTTGGTCGTGGTCGATCCCGACACGTCGAAACTGACCGTCATCCCGCCCAAGGAGTCCGACCACGTATTCGTCGAGATCGTGCCCGATGCCGAGGCGTTCGCCAAACGAATCCCGAGCGAGGACCGACGCTTCTACTTGCCCGGACCTTCGAACGTCAAACGTCCGTAGTCTTCGGTCTTGTGAAAGCTCGGCTTCGTGAGCGGGGCCGAGCTCATCAGGACAGGTTCAGTCCCCTCGGGACCGTAATCGTAGCGGCAAAGCGCGAAGCCCCAAACGTCGCCCGGTTTGGGCTTGCCGCCGGTCGGTCCGAAGATCGTCCAGGGAATGCGCCCTTCGACCGTCCAGCCCTTGTCCTTGTCGCCCGGTTGGTCAAGCGTGCCGTTCACCTTGGCGACCGCGCGGAAACCCATCGGCGGTTTCGCCGCGAGTTCCTTGAAGTCGAACGGCGCGCCTGGGATCGCCAGCTCCAGCACGACCGACTTCGGGTTGACCTGGAACTCGTAATACGCGGGCTTGTCCTTGGACGGCTTGAAGAAGAGTTCGAAAACGTCGCCGTTCCAGAGCATGTCGTTGTGCTTGGTGCCGAAGCTGCGCATTTCGGCGTCGGTCATCTCAGCGGCGAAGTAAAGGGCCTCGTCGTCCCAGAGCAGGCGGGCCTTGGTCCCCTTGCCCGTGTCGAGCCCCTTCCAGAAGGCCGGGAACTTGTCGATCACCTCGGCCTTTTTCCAAACCTCTTCGTCGATGACGCCATCCAGCACGGCTGCCTTATCGGTGCGTCGGCAAACGGCCTCGCGCGTGACCGGCGGGTCCTCCTTTTTGATCGTGGTGGGAAACGAAAACGCCGTAGCAAGAACGAGCGACGCGAACATGGGACCACCTCCATCGGGGAAGTCGAGCATAGCGGGCCGGACTGGACCGAGCAATCGGCGATTGACCGATCGGTCGAGTTCCGCCATCATGCCCCGCCTCGAACCGGAGACCGATGAGGAGCACCCATGCGCGCGCGAGGTTGGACGACCGCCTTGGTCCTGATCGCGGTCCTCGTGCGTATCGCGGCCGTCCTTGTCCTGCGGAGTCACACCGTCCCGCGGAGCACGTTTGAGCACGGTGAGATCGCCGCCAATTTGCTGGCGGGCAAGGGGTTCTCGGTGAAGTTCCTCGGGGCCGAGGGCCCCACCTCGCAACAAGCCCCGATCTATCCCGTCCTCGTGGCCGGCGCCTACGCGATCGGAGGCGTGGGGACGCCTCGCGCCTTGCTCTTGCTGCAAATCGGCCAAGCGTTGATGGGTGGGGCCCTGGTGGCGGTCGTGATCGGGCTCGGCCGCGTCGTCGCGCCCGAGAGACCGCGCATCGCCCTCATCGCCGGCGCGATCGCGGCCTTGCATCCGACCTTGGTTTACGCGGCCACGCATGTTCAAGTGGCATCTCTGGCGACCCTTCTTCTCGCTTCGACCTTCCTGTTCGCCCACCGGGCGAAGGCCAAAGACGACAGGCGCGGTCCCCTGCTCTGCGGCTTCCTCTTGGGACTCACCGCGCTCACCGACCCGATCCTGGGACTCGCCGCGCCGGGTCTGATGGGCATGATGGGAAGGAAGCGGCTCGCGTCGTCGGGCCTGATCGCGCTGGCCGCGGCGCTGACGGTCGCGCCTTGGATCGTCCGAAACTATTTTGTTCATCACGAACTGGTCCTGATCAAAAGCAGCTTTGGATACGCTTTCTGGCAAGGGAACTGCTCGTTAAGCGAAGGGACCGACAAGGTCGTGCGAGCCTCGATCGATTCGTTCCTCGTCAAGAAGCCGGCGTCCTTGAAGGAGTGGAACGAGTCGCTCTGGGCCGCGCGCCACGAGGCCGGCTACATCGACGACATCGCGCTGACGAAGGACGACTATCGCACGATGTCGGCAATGAGCGAGCCGGAGCGGTCGCGTTGGTTGATGCGTTGGGCCCTCGCCGACCTGCGGGCCGAGCCATCGCGATATCCGCGACTCTGTCTGAGGCGTTTGCGTTACTTCGTCTTTTGGGACGAGACCAATCCCAAAACGCGCAGTCCGGTCTATCGCGTCAGTCAACTGACGCTGACGATCGCGGCCGTTTCGGGGTGGCTCTTGATGGGGGCGTCTCTGCGCCGGCGCTGGGGGCCGATGATGCTCGTGACGGTCTTGATTGCCTTGTTCCATTCCTCGACGATTGTGTCCGCTCGCTTCCACCTGCCGATCGAGCCGTTCATGGCCCTTTGGGCGGCCGGCGGGATGGTCCAAGCCCCATCATCAAAAAACCTCACTTCTTGAAGAGGCTGACACAACACACGACGAAGACGACCACGGATAACCCTCGAGACCCGCGTGATGATGCGCGGCCGATCAGAGATCTTGGACCTGGTGCTGAAATCGGCTGAACGATGACGAATTGCCTATGTCTGAGGGGCACAACGCTGTCCACCCTTACTTCAGGCGACCGGCCTTGATCACTCCTCCTTGCATCACCGCGAGGGACCTCGACCGGTCTTGCAGCAGGGCGATGTCGGCCAAAACGTCACCCTCGACGATGAGAAGGTCGGCCAGCTTGCCCGTTTCCACAGTGCCGAACTCGTTCGACCGGCCCATGATCTCCGCGCCCGTTCGCGTTGCGCATGTAATCACTTCAAGAGGTGAAAAGCCTACGTATTTCACGAAGAAACTAAGCTCCTTGGCGTAGTCGCCGTGCGGGTTCCAGGCGAAGCCGTAGTCGCCACCCATGCCGAGTCGACCACCGGCCTTGAGAATCATCCGTGCGCTTTCGGCCCCCCCTTCCAGGGTCTCTTGATGGCCGTCGATCACTGCTTGAGGAAGCCCCCACTTCGGCCCGTACTCCACGCTCGCCCACTCGAATTGCAGTGCCGGCACTACCGGCACGTTTCGTGCCATCAGGAGCTCGAGCGCCTCCGCGTCCATGAACGTGCCGTGTTCAATCGTGTCGAACCCCGCTCGAAGCGCGTTCTTGATCCCTTGCGTCGCTCGACAGTGGCCTGTCACCTTGCGGCGATAGTTGTGGGCCTCGGCCACCACGGCCGCCATCTCCTCGAAGGTCATGCAGAGCGTGTGATGGTCGGCCGCGTCGGGTGCGGCTGCGTCACCGGTGGGATAAGTCTTGATCCACTCGACACCGTCCTTCACCAGCTTGCGGACCGCCTTGCGCGCCTCGTCGGGCCCGTTGATCAAGAGGATGAGGCCCTCCATGCCCAGCTTCAAATGGTCAGCGTTCCAGTCCATCAGGCCGCCCGCGCCGCAGATCTCGCGACCGCTCGCGGCCAGGCGCGGACCCGGAAAGAGGTCCTCTTCGATCGCCTTCTTCAACCAAACGTCGATGTTGTGCAGGCTGCCACCGCTCCGGGCCGCCGTGTAGCCGCATTCCAGAGCGAGTCGCGCGTTGGCCGCCGCGAGCAAAGTCACATACTCGACGGGGTATTTCACGTCGAGGTCCGCCAACTCGGCCACATTGAAGTAGGTCGGGTGAAAGTGGGCCTCGACCAGGCCAGGAAGGACCGTGCAACCGCTCGCGTCGACCCGTGTCGCACCGGGGGACGAGGCCGGAGCGCCGATCGCGGGACCCGCGTACACGATCCGACCGTCACGCGCGACGACGGTCGCGTCCGGCAACGGGGCCCCTCCGTTTCCATCCACGAGTAGACCATGTTCGACGATCAGCGTGCCCTGATGGGTCTTCATCGCCATTAATCCCCTGTTGGTTCGCCTCGCGACCTCGAACATAGGCGTTCGTCCCGGGGCCCGCAATATGGCGACACCGACCGGCCGGCTTGACCGGCCCTCTCGCATCGACGACAATGAATTCGTTAGAGAACAAACGGGCTTCATCAAGAGGCTTGATCATGAATTCGCGCGCTCTCTTCCTCGCGGCCTTGGTAATTACGGCCACGCCGGCCCGGGGTCAGTCGATCCCAAGCAGTTCGGTGCGCGTCGAGTTGACGCCCGTCGTCACGGGACTATCGGCCCCGATCCAGATGCTCGGCGCGCCTGGTCAGGCCGACCGCTGGTATCTCGTCGATCAGAGGGGCCTGGTCTTGGTCGTTCGCGGTCGGACCGTCCAGTCGGTGCCATTCCTGGACATTCGCGGCGTAATCGGCCGCCTTGCGCCCGACGGTCTTGATCCCGGCTACGACGAACGCGGTTTGCTCAGTCTGGCCTTCCACCCCGACTACGCGCGTTCGGGCCGACCCGGCTTTCGGACGCTTTACACGCTCCACAACGTCCCGGTGGGGCGCACGGCGGATTTCCCCTTGCCGCCTTATCCGAATCGCGGAGTCGCCATCAATTGCCAGGAGGTGATCGCGGAATGGAAGCTCGACGCGAGGCGCCTCGATCGGGTGGACCCGCGCACCTATCGCGAGGTCTTGCGATTCGACAAGCCGCAAGGCAACCACAATGGCGGGACGCTCCTTTTCACGACCGACGGCAACTTGTTCGTGTCGATCGGCGACGGCGGCAACTTCGGCGATTCCGGCGCGGGCCACAGTCCGGCCATCGGCAACGCGCAAGACCCGCGCGTCGTCTTGGGCAAGGTCTTGCGGATCAATCCGTTGGCCCCTTCCTTGACCACGGCGCGTCAAGGGGCGCTGAGCGCCAACGGTCGCTACCGAATTCCGACGGACAACCCGTTCGCCCAACGCACGGGACGCTTACGCGAGGTCTTCGCCCTCGGTCTTCGGAACCCGTATCGGATGAGTTGGGACGACGGGACGGGACGACTTATCGCGGCTGATGTTGGCCAAGACGCGGTCGAGGAGGTGAACGTCATCGTGCGCGGCGGCAATTACGGCTGGCCGATCAAGGAGGGGCCCCTGCCCTACAACCCGCGCGCGGGGAACATCAACAACCCGAGCCTCATCAGTCCGGCCGTCTTCTACGAGCACGACCAGTTGGAAACGCCCGGGCAAGAAGCGCCACTGGCTGTGATTGGCGGCTTCGTCTATCGAGGCGCCGCCATCCTCGCGCTTCAAGGGAAATACGTCTTCGCCGACCTCTCCGGAAAACTCCTGGTGGGCGACTTGAGAACAGGCGGCCTGGAGGTCCTCGGCGACGCCGGCCTCTTCATCAAGGGGATTGGTCAAGACACCAGCCGTGAGTTGTACGTCTTGGCGTCGAGTAACATCGGACCGAGTGGGACGCGGGGCGTCGTCCTGGCGATTCAACCGGGACGGTGAACCGGCCCGTCCGTCCCACCCTGATCCGTTCGCTTGGAAAACCGAGGGGCCCATGAAACTTCACGGTAAGTCCGCCATCATCACGGGTGCCGGCAGCGGCATCGGCAAGGCGATTGCCTTGCGCTTCGCCAAGGAAGGGGCGAACGTGGCCATCGCCGACATCCAATCGGACAAGGCCGACGAGACGGCGTCTGAGGTCCGAGCGCTTCATGGGACCGCGCTCGCGATCCCAATGGACGTGGCCGACGAGAAGGCCGTCAACGAGGGAGTCGCCTCGGTCGTCGCCGCGTTTGGCGGTCTGGACGTGCTCGTGAGCAACGCGGGCATCCAGATCGTCCATCCGATCGACGAGTTTCCGTTCGCCGAATGGAAACAGATGATTGCCATTCATCTGGATGGGGCCTTCTTGACAACGAAGGCCTGTCTACCTCACATGTATGGCTCCGGTCGAGGCGGGACCGTGATCTACATGGGGTCCGTCCACTCGAAGGAGGCGTCGCCGCTGAAGGCCCCTTACGTGGCCGCGAAGCACGGCTTGATGGGGCTCTGCAAGGTGCTCGCCAAGGAGGGGGCCCAACGCGGCGTTCGAGCGAACGTGATCTGTCCCGGTTTCGTCCGCACGGCCCTCGTGGACAAGCAGATACCCGAGCTCGCGCGGAGTCTGGGGCTTGCCGAGGACGAGGTCGTCAAGAAGGTGATGCTCAAGGAGACCGTGGACGGCGAGTTCACGACCGTCGACGACGTGGCCGAGGCGGCCGTCTTCTGCGCAAGTTTTCCAACGGCCGCCCTGACTGGTCAGTCAATCACCGTCAGTCACGGTTGGTGCATGCGCTGAGCGCGAAAGAAGGACGGGGAAGGTCATGAACCTGCCCCGTCATTTCACGACAAAGCGCGAGATCGTCGTCTCGTGCTCGACTTTCAAATCAGAGCTTTCTCATGCAGGTATTCGGCGATCGAACTGACGACGTGCCGCAGGGCCTCGTCGGTCAGTTCAGGATACATGGGCAGTGCGATCGTCTCGCCGGCGGCCTTTTCCGAGATGGGGAAGTCGCCCGGTTTGTGTCCCAGGCCAGCGAAGCAAACCTGCAAGTGGAGCGGAATTGGGTAGTAAATCTCGGTGCCGATTTTCCGATCGGCAAGGTGCGCGCGAAGGCCGTCGCGGTGCTCGATCGGGACCCGAATGACGAATTGGTTGTACACATGAAGATGGTTCGGGCGCTCGATTGGCGTGGTGACCACGTCGTCTAAGCCGAACCGCGTGAAGAGGGACCGATAGCGCTCCGCCACGCTCCGACGGCCCGCAGTCCAGTCATCCAGGTGCCGCAGTTTCACGCGCAGGATGGCCGCTTGTAGGGCGTCGAGCCGGGAGTTGAACCCGACTTCGTGATGGTGGTACTTCGGCTCCATCCCGTGGACGCGAAGCCGCGCGATCTTCTTCGCCAGGGCCGTGTCGGCACTCGTGACCATGCCGGCGTCGCCGAAACCTCCCAGGTTCTTCGACGGATAGAAGCTGAAGGCGGCCATGTCTCCAAGACCGCCGGCGAGCTTCCCTTCGTAGGCCGAGCCGATCGCCTGGGCCGCGTCTTCCAGCACGAAAAGGCCATGTTTTCGCGCAATCTCATTGATTGAAGACATCTCCGCGCACTGACCGTAAAGGTGGACCGGGATGACCGCCTTGGTGCGCCCGGTGATGGCCCCTTCGATGAGCGCCGGGTCGATGTTGAACGTGTCGGGTTCGATGTCCACGAAGACTGGCTTGGCCCCGAGCCGCCAGATCGCCCCGCCCGTCGCGAAGAACGTGTATGGCGTGGTGATGACCTCGTCGCCGGGGCCAATCTCACGGGCCATCAGGGGTAAGAGGAGGGCGTCGGAACCCGAGGCGCACCCGACGGCATGAGGCACACCGCAGTACTTGGCCGCCTCGGCCTCGAATCCGGTGACCTCCGGGCCGAGGATGAAGTACTGGCTTTCCAGGATCGCGTGGACGATCGGTTCGATTTCGTCTCGGATCGTCGCGTATTGGGCCTTCAGGTCCAGGGCCGGTACGGCGATCGGTTCGGTCGCGATGGACATGAGGTCGTCACTCCGTTGACGCCCGCCCGCGATGGGCGAAATGGGTCCTTCTCCGACGCTGGAGACATCGGACGCGGCAACCTAATCACTCAGGCGAAACCTGTCAATGCTGGCCATCAAGGCGGGCGAACGACGCGGTCAGGCCATCGGCGACGGTCAAGGCGACCTGCGGGTCTCGGTCGAGTTGACGGACCCGGCAGATCACGAGTTCGTCCAGCAGCGGGTGGGGGCCAAGAGACGGTCCGAGCAGAAACCTGACTTGCGGATAGGACTCGCTGAGGAGTCTTCTCGCCTCATTCAAGTCCCGAACCAGGTGGACGCCCATCCCCAAGAAGTACGGGACCATCAGGATGCGCGAGGCCCCTCGTTCAACGCACCGCGAGGCGCCTGACGGGATGTCGGGCGGAGCCAACTCCAGGAAGCATGCTTCCACGATGGGGGCCTCCCCCACCGCTTCCAAGCGAGCTGCCAGGTCGAACAAGTCCTGATTGGCCGGTTGATGCCGGCTCCCATGGGCGATCAAGAGGACCGCGGTCGTTGCGTGCGCGTTCATGACAAGGATTGTAGTCGGACCGGCCAATCGGGCGGAGGGGACCAAGGACGACCTCGAAACATCAACCACGATCGATCAAATCGCGGGTGTGTCGGGCGATCACGATTTCCTCATCGGTCGGCACCACCCAGGCCGAGACCGGACCCGGTTGGCTGATTTTCGGACCGCCAGCATCGTTCGCGTCTCGATCCAAGGCCAAGCCGAGCCACGACGCCCCTTCCACGATCCGGGCGCGCACGGAGGTCGCGTGTTCACCGATGCCCCCCGTGAAGATGATTGCGTCGACCCCGCCCAAGGCCGCCGCGAGAGAGCCGATTTCCCGACCAACCCGATAGACGAAGAGCGAGATCGCCTCGGCCGCTCGCGCGTCGTCGCTCGCCAGAAGTGTCCTCATGTCGCTCGAAATGCCCGAGACGGCCAGCAGGCCGGACTCATGATAAAGCAAGTGCTCGATGGCCTTCGCCTCGAGCTTCTCGTGCTCCATCAGGTAGAGCAAGACCCCTGGGTCGATCGACCCGCAACGCGTGCCCATCGGCGGACCGTCGAGCGGCGAGAAACCCATCGTCGTCGCGGCGCTGCGACCATCCTTGATCGCGCACAGACTGCAGCCGTTCCCCAAATGGGCCACGATCACTCGGGCCGAATTGAGCCCCATCTCGGGCAATCGCGAAGTGATATATTCATAAGAAAGTCCATGAAATCCATAACGGCGTACCCCTTTTTGATGATATCGCTCGGGAATGGCCAGGCGCTGGGCCTCTTCCGGCTGGGTCCGATGAAAGGCCGTGTCGAAACAGGCGACCTGGGGCACTCCTGGGAACTCTTGATTGAGCACATGAATCGCAATCAAATTGTGCGGTTGGTGCAGAGGTGCCAAAGGTATCAAATCTTCGAGTTTGCGAATAACCTCGGCGTTTACACGCATGGGGGAGAAGTACTTCAAGGCGCCGTGGACGACGCGATGTCCAACCGCCGCGAGGGGAAGGTCCGGCAAGGCACCCCCTTCCAGCCAGTTCAAGAGGTGCTTGATGGCGCCGTCGTGGCCGAGGTTGACACCTTCTTTCCATTCGTGGGATGCGATCGGTCGGCCCGCGGCGTTTTTGGCCTGGAAGCGCGAGCGGCCGTAGAGGCCGTCGAGCTGCCCCCTCACGATCGCGGCCAAATCGGCCCCGGCCTCGTCGCGATAGATCGAGAACTTGAGGCTGGACGAGCCCGCATTCAAAACGGCGATCGCTCGCGGCATGACGCGCTCTCCTCAGCGTATTGGGAAAGTGCCCTGGCGGCGCGCGTGTGCCACCAGGACCAGCACGGCCGTCGAAGCGAGTCGCGACCGAACCGTGTCGGCCCGGCTGGTGAGCACGATCGGCACGCGCGCTCCCACCACGATCCCGGCGCTCTCGGCCCCGGCCAGATACGAGAGTTGCTTGGCCAGCATGTTGCCCGCTTCGAGGTCCGGCACGACGAGCACGTCCGCCTGACCAGCCACGGGCGAGACGATCCCCTTGGTGCGCGCGGCGCGAGCGCTGACCGCGTTGTCAAACGCGAGTGGGCCTTCGAGCAAACCCCCAGTGATCTGACGGCGATCGGCCATCTTGCAAAGCGCCGCCGCCTCGACGGTCGACGGGATCTTGGGCGTGACCGTCTCCACGGCGGAGAGGATCGCCACGCGCGGCTGGTCGATCCCGAGCACGCGCGCCAGGTCGATCGCGTTCTGGACGATGTCCACCTTCTCCTCCAACGTTGGCGCGATGTTGATGGCCGCGTCGGTGATGAGCAACAAGCGCGAGTACGTCGGGACGTCCATCACGAAAACGTGGCTCACGCGACGCGACGTACGCAAACCCCCCGTTCCAGCGACCACCGCCGCCATCACCTCGTCCGTGTGAAGACTCCCCTTCATCAGGGCCTCGATCTCACCCGAGCGCGCAAGTTCCACGGCCCTCGTGGCCGACTCGTGGCTATGGTGAGTCGGAACGATTCGATAAGGACTGAGGTCCACGTTGGCCTCTTGAGCGGTGGCCCGAATGCGGTCTTCCGGGCCCACGAGCACGGGCACGATGAAACCTCGCTTGGCCGCTTCGATCGCCCCCAAGAGCGAATCCCGGTCGCACGGATGGACCACCGCGCACGAGACCGCGGGCAGGTGCGCGCAAGCCTCGAAGAGCTTCACGAACGTGTCAGTCCAGCGCAGTTCCAAACGGGGCGTGACCAGGTCCGTGTAGGTGATCGCCTTCGTCGGCGCCGCGACTGTCACCTTCCCCGCGACCAGCACCTCACCGCGTTGGTTGACGCACTCACAATCGAAATCGACGCGCGCGCCCTCAACGCGCTTGGCTCGCACGGTCACGGTCGCCGTCATCACGTCGCCCGACGTAATCGTTCCCTGATAGCTGAGGTCTTGCTTGAGCACGACCATGCCAGGTCCCGGCAGACGGGTCCCAAGCGCAGCCGCGATCATGGCCGCGGCGCCGATCGCCTCAGTCGTTTGACCATAGGGTCGTATGTTCCCAGATTCCGCGCCCTCGATGTGAAACGGGTCCACGTCCCCCGTCATCAGGGCGAACAGTTCGATGTCTGACTGGGAGATCGTGTGGCAATACGTCGCCGACGCCCCCACGTGGATCTCATCAAACGTCACGTTCTTTACGGTCGCCATGACGCTTCCTCCCCCCCTTTCGGGGCCCCAAGCCGCGCGATCAATTTGCGAGTGGCCGAACCCAGCGTCAATCCCGCCAACTCATCGGGTCCGAACCAGGCCGCCACGGACCCGAGACACGACATGGTCGTTTCGTCCAAACCTACTGCCCGGCAGACGGTCAGGGTCACGCGGTATTTAGTCACGCTGTAACTCGCCGTCGTGATTTCGTCGAGCACCCGACAGCGCACACCCGTGAGAAGTCGGACCCCCTCCTGGAGAGACACGTCCGCGCCCAGTGGTCGGTCGGCAGGATTGGGCCCGTTTCGATGCAACGTCGGAAACTCCCAAAACCCCGCCCAGAGACCGTTGGGTCCACGTTGGACCATAAGCCAACGTCCCTCCTTTTCGACGACGGCGCACTCCTCCTCCACGACCGTCGGCTTGGGTCGGTCGGCCAAGACAGGCACTTCATCCTGAAGGCCCCGCTTGCGGACCCTACAATGGGCCGAGACCGGACAAATCAAGCACATGGGCCCCTTTGGCGAACAAACGGTCGCCCCAAGTTCCATGATGGCTTGATTGAACGTTCCCGCGCCTTCTTCCGGCACGAGGGCTTCGGCCAGCGTCCAGAGTCTCGCCTGCGACTTCGAGGAACCAAGGTCTTCGGGCCAAGCGATCAGGCGAGCGAGGACCCGGCGCGTGTTGGCCTCGACGATCGGTGCGGCCTTGTCGAACGCAAACGACATTACGGCGCCCGCGATGTAGCGACCGACGCCGGGCAAGGCTTGTAAGGCCCCCAGATCGTCGGGGACCCTTCCGGCATGGTTCGCCCTGATCGCTTGGGCGGCCTGGTGCAACCGCCGGGCGCGTCGGTAGTAGCCAAGCCCCTCCCACGCCTTCACCACGTCGGCCTCGGCGGCCGAGGCGAGAGCCTCCAACGTCGGAAATCGCCCCAAGAAGCGATGATAATACGGGACCACAGCCGCGACCGTGGTCTGAACCAACATGGTCTCGGCGACCAGCACGCGATAAGGGTCGTGGTCGGCGCGCCAGGGAAGGTCGCGATGCCCTTGGCGATACCAGGCGACCAAGTCGCGCCGAAGGCCCTGGACCCAATCCCGGTCCGCCTCCGGTCCGACTTCCTCCGCCTCCGATCCTCTTGGCTTCATCCGGAAGATCCCTAGGCCGCTGGTAAGTTCGCGGCCATTGTACACGGGCGTCCCTGGTTTCCCTCAAGCGTCCCGCGTTGGGGAGGACCGCGACCGGGCCAATCCCGCAAACAAGAACGATTGCGTAGTTAGGACTGATTGCGCGGACGGTCTTGAGAATTCGCAAGATTGTGAGCGTTGACATCCTAAGATCGGGGAACATACTGTGAGTGTAGCGATTACCGTGAGTTTGGCGACCCGCGTACGGAAGAACCTCCGTGTGGGTCTCCCGAACATGGAACGCGACCTGGAGAAGACGACGCGCCGGTGGCGCGGCCCCCGTGAGGGGGAACACCCGGAACGAGCACCGAGAGGAGACGAACATGGCCCGAGCATCACCACGAAAGGACCGCGAAGGTTTGCGACCCGAGCGTCGCGAATTGGCGGGGCGCTTCCTACCCCTGGCCCTCAGCCTGGCCCGACCGTACCAGCGACGTTGGCCCCACATGCGCGACGAATTCGAGTCGGCCGCCACCCTGGCCCTCGTCGAAGCGGCACAGGACTACAACCCCAGCCGCGGTGTCCCATTCCCTGGTTTCGCGCGGCGCCGCGTCTTGGGCGCCATGCGCGGTGTCCAACGCGGGATGGTCTTGCGTGGCTGGCGCGGCGACAAATCGACCGCCGCGAACGCGCCGAGCCTTGAACCCTTGCCCAGCTCTCCCGAAGAGGAGATGCGCCGGTTTGCCGGAGTGCATCGACATCTCAGGCAAGACCCGTTCGAGTACGTTGATGAACTTGAGAGTCGGCTTCGCGTCTTGCCCACTCGAAAGAAGCGGATCTGCCGCGACATCTACATCGGCGACCACACGATCACCGAGACGGCCCGTTCGATGGGCCTGAGCCAACCGCGCGTCAGTGTCCTCCATCGCGAGGCATTGGAGCGTCTGGCCCGAAAACCGGGCGAGACGAAGTGCGAATCTTGGCGCCCGCCCGAGAAGCGAACGCCCCAACGAACCCCTCGGCGCGACCGTCTCAAACCGACTTGATCTTGAAGAACATTCAAACCATCAAAACTTCTTGTTTTCATCAGGAGCATGGACCATGCTTGTGTTGAGTCGAAAAGAAGGTCAATGGATCGAAATCAGGCATCGTTCGGGCGATGTCTTGCGCATCCGTTTCTACAACATCCAAGAGGGCCTACCACCCAGGCTGAACGTGGCCTTCGACGACGACCCGCGCCATTTCAAGGTGCATCGTCCCGAACGGAAGGCCGCGATCGAACGCTGGTGGGGCATTGGACTTCCAACCACGCCCGTCGTCCCCGCGGACGCCGTGACCGACTCTCCGGTCGACGTCCCCGAGAAAGCGTCAACCTCTTAAGCGCGCTTCGAAACACAAAGGCGCTTGGGACCGACGAGGGCCGTCGGTCCCAGGCGCCTTGTCGCATCCTGAGCCGTCAAACGTGGGCCTCGACCAACTCGCGCGGGGCCGAAGGAGGTCCCTTGTCACCTTGCGACAAGAAGGGGCGTATCGCCTCAAAGAGGGGGTGCCGCACGACAATGGTGGACGCCGGTGACCCCGCGCTGAGACGAACGGCGTCTCGCCAAAAGAGCGTGGTTGGTGTGGGGTCGTACAGCGCCTTCCACGGCACGAGGGCGGTCCCCAGGAGTGGCGCACGGAGGTAAAGCCCCTCAGGGGCGACGATCACGGTGGTGCTTCGTTTCCCACGGACCAGGCCGACCTGCACGGTCTCGCGGTGGAAGGCGCGACCAGACGTCGGTTCGCGATCCGTCGGGAACTGACTCCGGAGCGTTCGCCACCCGCCGTCGGCGTGGCGCGTGAGGACCTTGGTCACAAGCAAGGCGAAGACGACCATCAAGGAGGTCCAAAGGACCAAACCCAAGACGGCCAAGAGCAAGAACGACGCGTTCATTTCAAGCCCCCTTTCGCGAACGAGGGAAAGGTCGGTGATAAGGACCAAGGCTAATACCTTCATTTCACGACACGACCAAGGTCAAGTCAAGAGGGCGGGCATGTCCACGACCCGCGACACAAGATCGGCAACAGGCACGTCGGGGAAATTTCCGTGAATTTGGATTTTACCCCCTTGACGGGCCCCTTATCGACGTTATCAATGAGACTAGCCAGGACCAACGGCTCGACCGACCACGAAGATGTGCCCGCCCCTTGATGTGTTTGTGGGAGGTTGGTGTTATGGTCGTTTTACGTCATTCCCGTCCGCGCCGATCGCGTCAAGTGCTGTCCTCGTGGGACTCGATCGAGCCCCGTTGCCCCGTCTCGGAATCGCTTTTCAGCTTGGCCCCGCTCGCCCTCGCCGCTGGGACGCTCGCCACGCGCCGCGGTGACGCCGTCTATCGCAAGACCTCCTCATTTGTCCAATCGTCAATCTCCCCCCCCCTACGCTGATCGCCGCTCCCGGGCCCGTCGTCGTCGCGCGGGTCGCTGAAGGGGGCCTGACAATCGTGTCCACGCCTTCACCCGAAGCGCCGGCACTCGTGCAGGACACGGTCACTGCCGATTCCCCTTCGCCCCTTTTCTCGACTTCAATCCTTCCGTCAGGCGGCGCCGTCATGCCCGCGTCGGGCGACGTGCCTGATCTGCCGATCGCGCGAGCCGCCTTGAGCGGCGACGGCATGATCGGCGAAACGATCGAAGGCCGGCCGCCGATCTTGCCGCCGGACATCACCCCCGAACCGATCGGTCGGCCAGGTTTCGACGGCGACCCGATGCCGCTTGTCGCCGACCCCGTCCCATCGGTGACCACCCTTGACATGAACCACGGCACCGCTTTATTCGAGGGACATGCTCAAATCGGCATCCTCGGCGAAGCGGTCGACTTGCGGGCCCAGGTGCGCGTTTCCGGCGGCGGTTCGCCG
>CALLYK010000353.1 GCA_937858365.1 uncultured Isosphaeraceae bacterium
TAAGATCGAAGAGGTGATCGTATGGGTCGTACTGACCGGAAGACCAAACTGCGCCGTAAAGAGCAAGACTGTCGCCGCCCCCGTCTCCGCCGCAAATCCGTGCACCGGTTCGAGTTTGACCATTTTCATTCCCAAGGTATGGATAATGCGCCACCCACCGACAGTCGTGCCCAGCCCCATCGCCAAGGCACAGGCCACAATCACCCAGGTCGGCACTTCGGTCGAGGTCAGCTGGCCCGAAGCCACTAACGCCAGCGTAATGACGCCCATCACCTTTTGGGCGTCATTCGCCCCATGACTGAACGCCATAAAGCTGGCCGAAAGCAACTGCAGCCGGCTGAACAGTTTTGTCGCCAGACCCCGATGAACCCGGAAAAACGACCAACTCACGAGCACCATAATGAGAAACCCCATCCCAAACCCCAACAGGGGGGAAAGGATCATGGCTTCCAGAATCTTGTACAGCCCCTTGAATTGGACGACCGCCCACCCGCCATGAGCGACCGCCGCGCCCACAAGGCCGCCGATCAAGGCGTGCGAAGAGCTTGTCGGGAGCCCCAGGATCAGCGTGAACAAATTCCAGAAGATTGCGCCGGCCATCGCGCCGGCCACAACGACATTGGTAATAGCGTCAGGGAATACAATCCCTCCGCCGATCATTTTTGCAACGGCGGTCGAGAAGAAGGCCCCGGCGACGTTCAGCGCTCCGGCCAGCAACACCGCTGTCAGTGGCTTCAATACGCGCGTGGAGACGACCGTCGCCACGGCGTTGGCGCAATCGTGCCACCCGTTCGAGAAATCAAACAGCAGGGCCAACACCACGGTCACCAGCAACAATCCGCTCAATTCAGGCATGGGCAATCTCGTTCTTGTTCAGGAAGACAGGGTGCAGTCGTTGATGTGTGTGGGAGATTCTTCTGACCGAGCACTCTGCGAATAAGGTCTGAGCTGAACCAACTACGCCTGCTTCAATACGATACATTCGATCACATTGGCGACATCCTCGCAGCGATCGGTCCCCTCTTCAAAGGTCTCATAGATCTCTTTCCACTTGATCACGGCGATCGGGTTCGTTTCTTTTTCAAAGAGTGCGGAAATCGCGTCACGTGACACCCGATCGGCTTCATTCTCCAGACTATTCACCTCCACGCTGTACTCTTTGACTTCCTCATGCGACATGCTGATCCGATCGACCCCACGCCCCACCGCTACGGACGCCCGATAGAGGATATCCGCCAACCGAACCGAGCAAGGAGTCGGCTGATCAATCTTATAAATAGCAAACCGATCCGCCACCGCTTCAATTGCATCAAGAATATCGTCCAGTGCGCTGGCGAGATCGTGAATATCCTCCCGATCAATCGGCGTGATAAAGGTTTGGTTGAGGCGCATGGCGATGTCGTGCGTGATACCATCCCCGATGTGCTCCACCTCTTTAATGCGTGTAATCTTTTCCTGAATGTTCGTATAGTCTTCCATCAGGCCCTTGAGCAACCGACTGCCTTCAATCACATTGTGGGCCGCCTTCTTAAAGAGTTCGAAGAAGGCTTCCTCTTTGGGAAGTATGCTGAAAATCATGATTCGCTGTGCTCCTGCATCAGGTGCTTACTCAAAAGGGAGAGCAGGCACATGCCTGTCCCTGCTGATCATCGCTATTACCACCGAACAAGGCTCGTTGCCCAGGTGAGGCCCCCACCAAAGCTGCCCAAGAGCACCAGGTCTCCCGATGAGATGTGTCCGTTCCGAACTGCGTCATCCAACGCGATGGGAAGCGAGGCCGAGGAGGTATTGCCGTACCGTTCAATCACCGATGTGACCCTGGATCGCTCAATACCTAACCGATCGGCGATCTGACCCAAGATCCGTCCATTCGCCTGATGCAGCACCACCTGCTTCAAATCCTCGGAGCGCACCCCGAACTCCTTCAAGACCGCTTTCGCCTGGTATTCGTGGACCTTCATCGTCGTTCCGACCTTTCCCTCGGGAAGGGCCCGAAGTGCCTCGGCGAACGCGCGACGAGACGACGGGCCCGATCAATGGGCCGTCGCCGGATGCGAGAGGAAGTTCGTGGGAAGGCGGGACGTCGGTGGGGCCCCTCGAAACCGACGAGGGGCGAGTCGTATCCGGGGACGGCTGAAGTTGGGTCGATTTTACGACAAGCCCCGCGCTCAAACCACCCCTTGGCGGGCGCGACGAGCGACGAGACGGGCGCCACGATAAGATGAAGCCCTTGGCTCCGCCGCGTTCCTTGGCGAATGGAGGAAGGCCGCATGGGAAATCACGTGCCACGACTTCATGTCCTGCTCGCGCGCGCGGCCCCCACCGCCGTCGTGGTTCGCCGGGGACCGTCGCGTCGAACGGCCTTGATCGGCTGGGACCGTCTTACCGACACGTTCTCGGTGGGGCAATGGCTTCACGGACGCATCTACGAACGACGGTCCGACCTCTCCCCCGACGGCCGACACTTCCTCTACTTCGCCATGAACGGCCACTGGGAATCGCTGACCCGAGGCTCGTGGACGGCCATCGCACGGGCCCCTTACCTGAAGGCCGTCACGCTCCTCGGCAAGGGGGATTGCTGGCACGGCGGCGGCCTCTTCCTCTCCGACGCGACGTACTGGTTGAACGACGACACGGGCCATCGAGTCCTCCACCAGTGCCCGGCCTTGCGGCGAGTAGACGCGTTTCCTTGGCACGAGTCTTACGGCGGCGAATGCCCCGGTGTCTACTTCATCAGGCTCCAGCGCGACGGTTGGACCCTGCGGGACACCGTCAAGCAGGGGAAACACGGCACGATCACGACCTTCGAGAAGTGCGTCGACGAGGAATGGGTCCTGCGCAAGCTCGCCCATGCGGGACCCGCGCGTCGCGAAGGCCGCGGGTGCTACCACGACACGCACGAACTCATCAACATCTCGACTGGGCTCGCGATCGTTCAAGACGATTGGGAATGGGCTGACGTGGATCGCGATCGCCTGGTTTGGGCCGAGGCGGGTCGTCTCCTCGCCGGCCGATTGACCGGCGAGGGCGTTCAAGAGGTCCGGACACTTCAGGACTTCACAACGATGACCTTCACCGCGATCAAGGCCCCCTACTGACTGGGGCGCCTCAGTCGTTGTCGAGGATGGAAATCGTGTGCGAGGCGCGCGTCCGGAATGCCGAACAGCGCCAGGCGCTCGATGTAGTCGTCGAGTTCCTCGCGGCTGGCGATGGGCCCGACGCGCACGCGCCAGACGCGCCGACCGCCGACGTCGAATTCGACGATTTGCGCATTGTGGAT